>JAJDHD010000036.1 GCA_030266015.1 Christensenellaceae bacterium OttesenSCG-928-K19
AAAAAACCGAAATGGGCCGCCAACAACAAGTGCCGTAAACCCCGATAAACAGGGCGTTTGCGGCATTTTGCTTTCGTGGGCGTATCCACGCTCAAGAGAGGATACACACCTAATATATCGCTGAACGCCTAACGCCGTCAACATAAACCATACATTTCGGGGGAAGCCCCTGTTACCTTTCACGGTAGCAGGGGGCTTCCCCCTTTTTTGTATTTGACCGAGAAATGGAGGGCCCCTTATGGCAAAAAAGTATGAATACACGCTTGAGGATTGTGCCTGCGAATACTGCCTTTACTTCGACACCAAGACCCAGGCGTGCAAGACAAAAACCTGCTGCTGCGAGGAAGAAAAAGCGGAGGCGCGCGCCCGCATGCGCGCCGGTAAGCATGGGAAGCAAAAATGAGCTGGGTAGAAAAGGAACAGATTGAAGCCGCGCGGGAGATCGATTTGCTCTCATACCTGCAGGCAAAAGAACCTGAGGAACTCAAACGCACCGGCCCCAACGAATACCGCACCGTCACACATGGCAGCGTGGTCATTACCAATAATAAATGGTATTGGAATCGAGGCAAATTTGGGGGCGTGTCCGCGCTGGACTATCTTGTACAGGTATGCGGCGTCGGGCTTGTCGAGGCGGTGGAAGCCCTGACCGGCGAACGTGCCGCAGAGTTCCGTTCCTGCCAGGAGGCGGCGAAACAACAGCCCCCGCCTAAAAAATGGACATTCTATCCTCCGAAACCGCTCCGCTATTCAAATGGGGCGGTGTCCTACTTGCAGGGGCGCGGTATCAGCCCGGAGGTCATCGGGCGGTGCATGCAGCTTGGCATTCTTTTCGAGAGCCGTTACTACAACCCCAATAGCAAATACCACAACGCCGCAGTGTGCGTATTCGCCGGGAAGGACGAATCCGGCCGGATGAAATTCGCCGCCATGCGCGGGATCGACTCGGAAATGAAACAGGATAAGGCCGGCAGCGATAAACGTTTCAATTTCCATCTTCCGGCGAGAACCCCCCGCAGCCGCCATCTGGCAGTGTTCGAGGCGCCCATCGACGCGCTCTCTCATGCCACGCTTCAACAGCGGGACGGCTGGGAATGGGATGGTCACCGGCTTTCCCTGGGCGGGACGGCGGATGTGGCGCTGGTCGCCTTTCTGGAACGCAACCCACAGATCACCCGCGTCATCCTGCATCTCGACAACGATGCGGCCGGTATCATCGGCGCCCGGCAGATCAAAGCAATGCTTCGTAAGGACGCACGGTTTTCCCGCATCCGAGTGTCCGTCAACCCACCGCGCAAGGGCAAGGACTACAATCAGGCCCTGCAAAATATCATCAAGCGCGAAGAAGAACAGAGCCGCCCGGTTTCACGCCGGGCGGACATTTCTCTTTGATCCATTACCAATATATTCAGGAGGTTCACCATGAAAAACAAAAACCAGCTACAGCAGTTCCACAGCCGGGAGTTCGGCAAACTGGAGGTGCTTATGATCAACGACAAAGCATATTTCCCCGCCACTGAGTGCGCGAAGATTCTCGGCTATACCAATCCGCAAAAAGCGATTCGTGATCACTGCAAAGGGGTGAACGAAACGTTCACCCCTTCCGCTGGCGGAATGCAAAAGACCCGCTATATCCCCGAAGGTGACCTGTATAGGCTCATCATCCGCTCTAAGCTGCCTGCTGCCGAAAGATTCGAGTCATGGGTGTTCGATGAGGTTTTGCCCACCATCCGCAAGCATGGGGCGTATGCTACCTACGACACGCTGGACGAACTGCTGCGCAGCCCCAAATTTGCCGACACCCTCATCAACCGTTTGGAAGATGAACGGCAGAGAAGCACGGGCTTGCGGGAGCTCGCGGAAGAGATGGCGCCCAAGGCCCTCTACTGCGACCTTGTGTTGCAGGCGAAAAATCTGGTGCCGGTCAGCCTGATCGCAAAGGATTACGGCATGAGCGCCACCGCTTTCAACAATATGCTCTACGACCTGGGCGTGCAGTACCCGATGAGTGGTACATGGCTTTTGTACCAGCAGTACGCGAAAATGGGATACACCCGCACCCGCACATATTATGTCGGATCGGGCGCGTCCACCCTGCATACCTGCTGGACACAAAAGGGCCGCATGTTCCTGTATGAGTTTTTGAGGGACTTCGGGATTCTGCCGCTGGCGGAGTCGCCGCTGCCCGCATGAGGTGTTTCTACATTAAATATACAAGGAGGGCATGAATTTGGCGGAACAACACCTCTATTCGGTGGAATATAAGGACTGGAACTCTGATCTTTCCGGCTTGCTGGACAGATCCGTTCTGGCTGTCGGTGAAAATGAGGCGGCTGCCATTGAAAACGCAAAAAAGCGTGCATATTCGGACAGCCGGGATTTTAAGGCTACGCAAATTGAGACTGTGATGGGCATGGGCATATCTGTCGCACAGCCGGAGGAACGGGTAGCGGATGCCCGGCCGAGCCTGCCCCGCGAGGGCGACGGCAGCATTGCACTTTCCAGTACGCCCATCCGGGCATACATCGAAAACGTCCACGACGACAGCATCGGCGGATTCACCATCCCCCTGCCGGTTACAAAGGAAACGCTTCAGCCGTGGCTGGAAGCGATTGAGGCCGGCGGTTTCCATGAAGCGGATATCGTCATCCGGGAGGTGCGCTCGTCCGTGCCTGGGCTGGATGCGCATCTTCAGGATATCCTTGCGGACGGGATCACATTTGACGAGTTCAACTACCTTGCATCCAAAATAGCTTCGATGGACAAATGGCGCATGGAATTGTTTGTTGGCGCGCTGGATGCCAAATACCATTGCGGTAACATCCAAGACCTCATGAACCTGCCGGAGAACACCGTCCGTCTTGAACTACAGCCCGCTTTCAGCGCGGAGCAGTACGGCGAGTTTTTGATCGAAGCAGCAAAGGACAACTCCGCGCATATTTTTGAGCGGCTGGAGAAGTCCGACGACTACGATGAGCGCGGTTTTGCCGAATATATCCTGCGGCTCGAGGCGCATGTCGATGTGGCCGCTTTCGGGCGCGGTGTGATTGCTGAAGAAAACGGCATTTTGACGGAATATGGGTATCTGGCGGAACGCGGCCCGTTTCAGGAAACCTATCGCGGGCCGGAGGATATCCCGATGGAGTACCGCATTTTTTCAGCCATGCCGCCGCCCATGCTGGCGGCAGGCGCGGATATGCCATCACTGTTGGCCGCGCTGCACGCCACTGCCGGCGATTATAGCCGGGACGCCGAACACAATATCGGCACACTGTCACAGCTTCGCAGCGCCGAGTACCTGCTCCTGATGGATGGCTCCGGCGCGTATCTAACAGAAGCCATGCATGCCTACCGCCACGGCACCACCGCATTCGACCTTTGGATAAATGCTCCTGAAAAAGTCGAAACACAAGCGTATGCCATTCATCTGACGGAGGTGCATGGAGAAATCAAGGGCGACATTGCACAGGTGGATATTGCCGCGCGCCAGCTTGATATGCTGCATCACAGCATTCAGTACACCCGCGTGGACGCGATATCCAAATCCGGGGAGGAACAGACCTTCGCGCCCACGGAGTGGGAAGCTATGAGCCCCATTGACCGGGACAAAATTGAAAGCTGGACGCGTCATTTCGATGGCGACGACCTGCAATCTGTCATCGCCCACCTGGACGATCTGCGCGGGCGGGAGGCGTCGGCCTGCCGGAGCGTATATCCCTCGGATTTCTTGTCCGGCGCGAATGAGGTTTACATGGCGCATGCGCAAAACCCGCAGCCGGATATGCTGCGGGTATCCCAAACAGCCGCGAAAGAGATGCTGGCGCGTGGCGATTGCGAGGTGTACCGCCTGCTGCCGGAGGGCGCGGAGAAGCTGTCGCCCACCGACGCAGTAAAAAGCGGGCTGTGGTTCTCGGAGCACCGGGAGTTCGCTATCCGGCGCGAGGATTCGGCGGGGCTTCAGAAATGGGCCGAGCGGAGCGCCGGGGATGCCATAAGCCATGCCAAAAGCCGTGAGATACAGAACAAATCCCGTGAGCCGGAGATATAGGAGGCGCGTATGGCAGAGGACAGATTTATCACTGAGGGGTATAAAATCATCCAATCCGTTGAAATCGACGGCATGGAGATCGCCATTGGGGAAAACAGGGACGCCGAGCAGCCGTTCATGATGGCGCGGCGTTCTGTGAATGAAGTATTTGGCGCCGAAAAGCACCTGATCCCCGTGTACGGCAGCGACTATGTGAACATATTCCGGGAGTTTATCCAGTGCCAGTCAGCGCATTTGGACAACCTTTCCCTCGACCGCGTCTACCGCGGCTCCGCTGTGGCAGACGCCCCCCTGGAAGCCGGAGATTGTGTGCCGGGCGGTATGGATACGGATTTAGAGGGCAAGGTGGTCGCGTTAAAGGCCGGTATCCTGCGGCCGGAGTACCGCGCCTGCTCCCACCAGCTTATGTTGGCGACGGGTGGGTTTGGATGTTCGCCCAACGCGCGCGGCAGAACAGTGTTTTGCGTCAACCTTTATTCAGGAGACGATGAGCGATGGAATCGAAGCGACATCCTCGGCGTTGTTGCTGAAAACACGCTGCCCGGCTGGGCACACGAAAAACTGGCACGGCTACGGGAGCCGCGGGAGAAGGAGTCCGTCATCGCCAAAATTCGGAAAGCCAAAAACACACCTGCGCCCCCGCGGGAAGAAGGAGCGCAGCCTGCCAAGAGCCACGAGCCTGAAATTTAGGATATTTATTACCACGGGCCGGAGCATTGCGCTCCGGCCTATATTTTTTTGTTTGGAAAGGAAACGGTAACTATGAAAATCGACCACAACTTCACGGGCGCCGCCATCATTCATGGTGATACGCTCCAGGTGTTGAAGGGCTTCCCTGACAAACTGTTCGGCGGCGTCATCACCGACCCGCCCTACGCATCGGGCGCCGCCGATCAGAACGCCCGCCAGAAATCCACAGCGGTGAAGTATTCCAGCGCGAAAACGGATAATCTGCTGCCGGATTTTGAGGGCGACAGCAAGGACCAGCGGTCCTGGACGCATTGGGCGGCGGAGTGGCTGGCCGAGGTGCGGCGCTGCTCCAAAGAGGGCGCGCCCATCTGCGTATTCATCGACTGGCGCCAGCTTCCATCCCTCACCGACGCGCTTCAGTGGGCGGGGTGGATTTGGCGCGGGGTACTGGTATGGGACAAGACCAACAGCCGCCCCCAGCGCGGGCGTTTCCGGCAGCAGGCGGAGTTCATGGTTTGGGGCTCGAACGGCCACATGCCCAGCGACCGCGCCGCCCCGGTACTGCCGGGTGTGTTTCGTCAATCCATGCCCGCACTGAGCAAGCGCATACACCAAACCGAGAAGCCGCTGGAGGTGATGCGCGACTTGGTGAAGATCGTGGAGCCGGGCGGGATCGTTCTCGACCCGTTCGCCGGGGCGGGCACCACGGTGTTGGCGGCCAAGCTGGAGGGCCATCCCGCCGTGGGGATCGAACTTTCCCCGCACTACGCCGTCACCGCGCAGAAGCGCATTGATGAGGAAGACGGCCTGCCTGCCGCCGCATGACCATGCGTTCCCTACATTTGCGACGAAGGAGGTGGTGTGAATGATTCATGAGGAGGTTGACCAGAAAAGCGTCGCCCTGGTTGTGAAAGGAGTGAAAATCACCGGGCGGCTGCTGGCAAAAGCGATGGCCGCGGCGCTGCGGCAGATGAAAAAAAGCCGGGACGCGCCGGGCAGACAGTCTTTCAAACAGCTTTCCAAAGGCGGCACTTTAGAAAACATCCCGATTACGGATGAGAACATCAAGTCGTTTGAGTCGACCGCCCGCAAGTATGGCCTGCGGTACAGGCTGGTTCGGGACACGGAGGACCCGACAAAATGGATCGTATTCTTCCGGGCGAAGGATGCCGCCGCGATGACGGCGGCTTTTAAGGAGTTCACCGCAAAGACGCTCAAGCGCGAGACCGAGCGGCCGTCCGTGCGCGAGGCAATGGCGAAATTCCGGGATGTCCTCAAGAACGCCGTCATCGACCGCACCAGGCACAAGCACAGAGAGGGGCCGGAGCGATGAATATATCCAAAGCGACGGCCTTTCTCAAACGGCGCGTCCTGCCCAACCTGCCCTACGTTCTCATCTTCTGGTTTGCGAACAAGCTGGGCGAGGCGTACCGGCTGGCGTCGGGCGCGGATTTCCTTCAGCGGCTGACCCGCAGTATGTCCACGCTGGGCCCAGCGATGCAAAACCTGCTGCCCAGCTTTGATTTGTTCGACCTGGCGGTGGGCTTGGCAGGCGCCGCCATCATCTTCGGCGTGGTGGCCGCGAAGAAAAAGAACGCGAAAAAGTACCGCAAAAATGTGGAATACGGCTCCGCGCGCTGGGGCCAGCCGGAGGACATCGCGCCGTTTATGGACTCCAAGCCGGAGAACAACATCATCCTCACGCAGACCGAAGGGCTGACCATGAACCCCCGCCCCGCAAACCCCAAGTATGCGCGCAACAAGAATATGCTGGTCATCGGCGGATCCGGAAGTGGCAAGACAAGGTTCGTAATCAAGCCCAATTTGATGATGTGTCGTTCAAAAGATTATCCCGTATCGTTCGTGGTGACCGATCCGAAGGGCTCGCTGGTGATTGAAACGGGAAAAATGCTCCAGCGGCACGGCTACCGCATCAAGGTGCTGAACACCGTCGATTTCGGCAAAAGCCACCACTACAATCCGTTTGCGTACATCCACAGCGAGAGCGATATTTTGAAGCTGGTGACCACGTTGATCAGCAACACAAAAGGAGAAGGCCAGGGCGGAGACCCCTTCTGGACAAAGGCAGAAACACTCCTGTATACCGCTCTCATCGCCTATCTGCACTATGAGTCCCCGGAGGCCGAGCAGAACTTCGCCACGCTTGCCGAGATGATTGGCGCGATGGAGGTTCGTGAGGAGGACGAATCGTTCAAGAATATTGTCGATTTGATGTTTGATGCACTGGAGGAAAAGGACCCGGAGCACTTCGCTGTGCGGCAGTATCGGAAATTTAAGTTAGCCGCCGGCAAGACGCTCAAAAGTATTTTGATTAGCGCGGGCAGCAGGCTCGCCGTTTTCGATATCGGCGAGATACGGGAACTGACCCGGTATGATGAACTCGAACTCGACACGCTCGGCGATGAAAAGACCGCGCTGTTCCTGATCATGAGCGACACGTCGGATCACGCGAACTTTCTGTTGTCCATCGCCTACACCCAGCTTTTCAATTTACTCTGCGAAAAAGCGGACAACGTATACGGTGGCCGCCTGCCCATCCATGTGCGCTGCCTGATCGATGAGGCCGCGAATATCGGGCAGATTCCCCGGCTGGAGAAGCTGATGGCAACCATCCGCTCGCGCGAGATTTCGGCCTGCCTGGTCCTGCAGGCGCAGTCGCAACTCAAAGCCATCTACAAGGATCACGCTGATACCATTGTCGGCAACTGCGATTCGGCCATCTTCCTGGGCGGCAAGGAAAAAACCACACTGGAGGAGTGGTCCAAGCTGCTTGGGAAGGAGACCATCGACACCTACTCCAACAGCGAGACAAAGGGCAACAGCCCCTCATTTGGCAAGAACTATCAGAAGCTGGGCAAGGAACTGATGTCCGTTGATGAATTGGCGGTACTTGACGGAGGGATGTGCATCCTGCAATTACGCGGCGTCCGGCCGTTTTTGAGCAGGAAGTACGATATCACCCGCCATGCCCTGTACAAGCAGCTTGCCGATTACGACAAGCGCAACGCTTTTGATGTGCAGAAGCATCTGAGCACCCGGTTAGCGGTGCGGGCGGACGATGAGTTTGAGGTATACGACCTCGTACCCCTCATCCCGCCCGGCGAAGCCGCCTGATTCCCCTCATGCCCCCCGGCTCCCATTTCGTAGGGAGCCGGGGGGCTTTTTTTGTTTGCAAACCAATATTTTTTAGGAGGAAAACACTATGGGATTCTTTGGAGAAGCAATCAACACTCTTTCCATTCTGGTCGTAGCACTGGGCGCCGGCCTCGCTGTTTGGGGCGTGGTCAACCTTTTGGAGGGCTATGGCAACGATAACCCCGGCGCCAAAAGCCAGGGCATTAAACAGCTTATGGCCGGCGGCGGCATCGTCCTCATCGGACTGAACCTTGTACCTCTGCTCTCAGGGCTGTTCGGTTGATCCGGGAAAGGAATAGCTTATGGATTTCCTGTTTGGCTGGCTTGAAGACTGGATCAAACAGGGGCTGATTGACGGGATCATGGGACAATTCTCGGGGATATATGACTCCATCAATTACCAGGTGATGGATATCGCCACGAATGTTGGTCAGACGCCGGAGGGATGGAACTCCGGCGTCTTTTCCATGATCCGTACCCTGTCTGATACAGCAGTTCTCCCCATTGCGGGGATGATCTTAACCTTTGTACTGTGTTATGAGCTCATTCAGCTCATCATCGAAAAAAACAACATGCACGAATTCGACACTTTCAACATCTACAAGTGGATTTTCAAGACTTTTGTGGCAGTCTACATTCTGACCCACACCTTTGATATCGTTATGGGTGTGTTTGGGCTGGCGCAAAATGTGGTGAACAGCAGCGCGGGCATCATATCCGGCAGTCTGGAGGTAGACGGCGCCGCGGCGCTCGCACAACTGGAAATCATGTTACAGGGCATGAGCGTGTGGGGACTAATCGGCCTGTGGCTGGAGACGAACATCCTATACATCTGCATGACCGCCCTGAGTATCTGCATTTTCATCATCATCTACGGGCGCATGATCGAGATTTACCTCACGGTGTCCGTAGCGCCCATCCCTCTGGCGACGATGGCAAACCGCGAGTGGGGACAGATCGGCAATAACTATTTGAAGAGCCTGTTCGCTCTGGCGTTCCAGGGTTTCCTCATCATGGTCTGTGTGGCGATCTATGCCGTGCTGGTTCAGAACATCCCTGCGGCGGACAGTGTCCACGGGGCCATTTGGGGCACGGCGGGATACACCGTCCTGCTATGCTTCACACTCTTTAAGACGGGAAGCCTTGCCAAGAGTGTGTTTTCCGCCAATTAACCCGATATTTACCACTAATTTTTAGGAGGATTATGTTATGAGCAATTCTGAAAGAGCAATCAAGCTGGACGTGCGGGTATATCCCATCGCGGAGCCAAAGAACAGCGTCATGGCCTTCGCCAGCGCGACCATCGACGATATCTTCGCGGTGAACAACATCCGTGTAGTGAACAGTGACAAGGGCCTCTTTGTGGCGATGCCGCAGGTGAAGGATAAAGAGGGCCAGTACCGGGATATCTGCTTCCCCGTCACCGCCGACCTGCGCAAGCAGCTAAACGAGTCGATTTTGGGCGCGTATGCCGCCGAGAAAGAAAAGGCGCCCCCTGCGAAGGAGTCCACTACGGAAAAACTGCGCGAGGGCGCGAAGGACGCCAAGGAGCAGCCCGCGAAGACGGGCGGCAAATCCGCACCGAAGAAATCCGCCCCCGAACTGTAAGGGGGCTGGATATGGAAACGGAAAAACTATACAGCCCGATAAATTGTTACTTGCGGGATGACAATATCGCCGCCGAGGAGCGATACGATAATATCGACTGGCGCGACCCCCTCAGCCATGAGGATGCGTTCGGGTACATGGACTCCATCGAACTCGCCCTGCGGCGCAACCGCGACAGCTTTGACAGCGAAATGGGCCTGGCTGAGTATGTACCCGATTCGCTGGAGGATATCGTCACATCCCTGTTTCCTCGCATTGAACATCATGGGAACAAGTTGTGGTGTGTGGCGGACATTACGCTGACCCGGCCTATCACGCCTGGGGAGACGGGCGAACTGTCACAATGGTGGACGGGCCAGCTATCCGACGGCTGGGGTGAAGGGCTTGAGCAGCGCGAGATCAAGGTGAAAGATGGCGATTTATACATTGAGCCCTGGATGCCCGATAATGATTTTCGCATCTACACCCAAAGCGAATTCGACGCATACCTGGGCATCAATCCGACGAAAAGAGAAACCCCCGCGCAGGCCGCGCTCCATGAGCCGGATATCTACGACGACGAAGCGACCGTCGCCCTGCGCGACCAGCTTATACAGCGCCTGGACGAAAACTTATGGAAATACTTCGATAATCTGCGTGGGCAAGATGTCCCTGGTATGTCCTCGGAGATTGCAGCGGTGATGGGCGCCCACTACTACTTGGCGGAGATTCACAATTTTCACACCTCAGAACTGGAGTACCTGTTACAGTTCCGCGATCCGCTGGCGGTGGTGGCACATAAGTTCGAGGCTGCTGGGATGGACGATTACTCCGACATCATGTGGGATATCTTCGACCGGCAGGACGCGCTGCAGGGCGATTATGAGCGGATGCCCGACGCCGGCAGCGAGGAGGCGCTCAAGCAGGAACTGTTCCGCAGGCTGGACAGTAACCTCTCCGAATACTGCGAGGGCCTGATGGATGTGGACAAGCGGGAACTGATTGGCATGGCCGAGGAAATCGCTGCCCGGTACGCCGTGCGCGATTATCTGAAAGACTGCTACGATTTCCGCGAGGGCGATGTTCAGTATCTTCTTGGCTTCAAGCACCCGCTGGCGTTGATTGCAAAGCATTGGCCAGGCACGGGGGACGGGCTGGTTGATGTGAGCGGCGTGGTACAGGATGTTCTGGATGACCGGGACGATCACGGCCGGTTTTTGAAAGCGGACGCACCCGCCGCCCAATCTGCCACGAAGGGGCGGCAGGGCGAAAAAGCGTCCGTGTTGGAGCAAATCCGCCAGGCGCGGGAAAACCCGCAGCCCCACAAGGACGCCCCCGGCAAGAGCCGGGAGCCCGAACTTTAACTGGAGGCCAACATGAATTTCTATGAACAGGAACTGCGCCGGGTGGCGGCGGCATGCAGCGGGATATTCAATCCTGTGTTCGCCGGCCGCGCCTGCTATGGCGATTTGGGCGGTGACAACAGGGTAAAACTCCAGTTTGTCACGCTGGGCTACGCCGACCACTACGAGGCGCTGAAAGCGATGGTGCTCAACCGCTCGGACGGCGAGGTGGACACGCTGCTGTTCCGCTTCAGCGACGTGTGGGGCAAAAAGCAGGACAAGAACCAACTCGGCGGTGTGCCGCACATATGGACATACAACGGGAAGCATGATTGGTATGGCTACCGCCCCAACGACCGTGATATCCGCGAACTTGCCGGAGCACTCAGCAGCTATCTCGCTGTTTTCACCGTCAGGCCGGCAACACGCGAACAGGCAATGACGGACGACAAGGAGTCCGTGGTGGAAAAACTGCGCGGGGCCAAGCAGGAGCGCGCCCCGCGCAAACCCGCGCTCGCGAAGAAAGACCGAGGGCCGGAAATTTAGCGGGCCCCGAAAGGAGGCATCAACAGAAATATGCACAGTAACCATCAAATAACACTAGGATCGTTATTCGACGGCATAGGTGGTTTTCCCTATCCTGCGCCGGGCGGAGAAGCGCGGCAAACAACTGCCGCCGATGCTCAAAGAGGCACTGGAGGCACAGTGCCAAACATAGCGTTTGCCTGTAATCAGCGCGACGAGGTGCGCGATCTGCATGACCTGTCGGCGGCGCTGTGCGCACAGCCTGGCATGAAGCAGCAGACATTCCTCGCGGTAAACTGCCTGACGCCCTGGGATACCCAGCAGTCGCGGGTGTTCACGGACGATGGCACATCACCCACACTGGCCGGCGCGGACGGCGGCGGCGGGCGCAACCCCGCGGGGCTGGTGTTCACAGCTGGATTCTGCGCCGGGGCTGGCGCCAAAGCGAAAGGCATCGGCTATGCGGAAGAAACCGCGCCCACCCTGAAAGGCGGCGGTGGAGGTTTTCAGATGCCGACCGTGTTCTGCGCCGCGTCCAGCCAGGCCCATGCCGGGATCACGAAGGAACTGGCGGGGACATTGACCTGCCAGCACGAGCAGCCCTTTATCTGTGAGCCCGAAACCGCCCGGACGCTGACCGCCAGGGGCGATGGAAGCCCCTGCGCCGACAGAGGCCCCAATGTCATCGCGGTGGAAACCCCTGCCGTCACCATGCGGTTGCGTGAGGGCTGTGAGGGTGGCGGAAAAGGCCCGCTGCTTCAAACAGAAAAGAGTGGAACGCTTGCCACCGGCAACGACCAATATCTGTTCATACCGTGTGCCGTGGGCGTTCACCAGAACCAGGACGGCGATGTTAACACATCGGACACGGCCTATTCCCTCACCACCACAGGCAATGCCAGCAGCCGCAACGCGCCGCTGGTCGCCTGTGGTTTTGATTTACAGCAGATCACCAGCAAGCAGAACCGCTCCTGCCTGAAAGAGGTGCAGCCCACCTTGTGCGCGGGCGGCAATCCGCACCTTGTAGCGACAGGCGCGCAAGGCGAAGTCCATCCGCCCGTCAGCGGCACACTCTGCGCGTCGGGCGCGGGACTTTCCCGGCCCGCGGGTATGGCTTCCGAACCCGACCTGTGTGTTGCCTACGCTTTGCAGGGCAACATGATCGGGCGGCAGGATCACAACGGGCCACACGGGAGCGGCGTCAGCGAGAACCTCTCTTTTACGCTGACCGCCACCGATACCCCGGCTGTGGCTGCGCACGAGCCCATCCCCATTCAGGACAAGGCGACCCGATACCGGGGCGGCGGGCCTTCACGCAAAGGCGATGGCGCGGGAAACGGCCTGGGCGTAGGAAAGCCCGGCGATCCGGCCCCCACCATGACAGCCGGTGATCACCATGCGGCAGCGATTCCCATCAATATGCAGATTGCGGTGCGGGGCGGTGCATTGGGCAACGGTACAGGGTTTGGCGTCGGAAAAGATGATAGCCCTGCCTTTACACTGCAAAAAGCACATTGTCACGCGGTGGCCGCTGTGGATTGCCGCAATTACAGGGAAACCGGCGACCTGTCCGGCACATTGCAGGCAAAGAACACGCCGGGGTATTCGCTCAACTACCAAAACCCTGTGCGCACCGGCTACATCGTGCGCCGCCTGACCCCCGTGGAATGCGAACGGCTGCAAGGCTATCCTGACGGCTGGACGGCTGAGGGGCACGACGGCAAAGAAATCAGCGACACCCGCCGCTATCAGATGCTGGGCAATTCCATCGCAGTTCCCTGCGTGGGATATATTCTGCGGGAGATGGCGTGGCAGATGGCGGTGTCGCAACAGGGCTCCCACGACAGTGGAAAGGAGGCTGCCTGATGGCCTATGTCAACGTACCAAAGGACCTCACGAAAGTGAAGACCAAGGTGGCGCTGAATTTGACCAAGCGCCAACTCATCTGTTTTTCCATCGCCGCCGCAGTCGGCATCCCGATCTACTTTCTCAGCAAAGGAACGGTCGGGAGCAGCGCGGCGGTTCTCTTTATGATCGGCGCCATGCTCCCATTCTTTTTCCTCGCCATGTTCGAGCGGGATGGGCAGCCGGCCGAGAAAATCCTGATTAACATCCTGCGGTTCCGTCTATGGCCGCGTGTGCGGCCGTACAAGACGGAAAACCTGTATCTGTATCTTGAAAAGGAGGCGAGCCAAATTGCAGACAAAACAGCAAAAAGACCAGCGACAGCGCCTGCGCGCAAACGTCCGGCAGGCAAAGGAAAATAGGGCGGATTTGAAAGCGGCGCCCAAACCCAAAACGGCGGTTGCTCCCAAAAGCGGCGGTGGTTCAATCAAGGCCCGGCTGTTCGGGCGCGCGGATGCCCCGCAGACCGCGCAGCAGTCCATTCCCTACAAGCAGATGTACCGCGACGGTGTCTGCCAGGTGTCGGATAGGCTGTACACCAAGACGGTGGCGTTTGACGATATCAACTACCAATTGGCGCAAAACGAGGACAAGAGCGCCATTTTTGAGTCCTACTGCGATTTCCTCAACTATTTCGACAGCAGCATCAATGTGCAGCTTACCTTTATCAATAAGCGTGCCAATATCCGCGATTTTGAGCGTTCCATTGAAATTCCCGGCCGGGAGGATGCGTTCAACAGCATCCGCGCCGAGTACGCCGGTATGCTCAAAAACCAGCTTGCCAAAGGCCGCAACGGGCTTGTGCGGGAGAAGTACATCACCTTCGGCATCGAGGCAAATTCCCTGAAAGAAGCCAAGCCCCGGCTGGAGCGCGTGGAAGTGGACATCATGAACAACTTCAAGACGCTGGGCGTGGCGTCCCGCCCCCTCATAGGCGTGGAGCGGCTGGAGATTTTGCACGGGCAGCTACACCCGGACGGCCAGCAGAAACTGCGCTTTGACTGGAAGGATATCGTAAAAACCGGGCTATCCACAAAAGATTTTATCGCGCCGTCCTCATTCGATTTTCGCGATGGGAAGAGTTTCCGCGTGGGCGAACACTACGGCGCTGTCAGCTTCATTCAGATACTGGCGCCGGAGCTCACCGACCGCATGCTGGCCGAGTTCCTCGATCTGGATACCACTGTCACGGTGAACCTGCACATCCGCTCCATCGACCAGGCGGAGGCGATCAAGACGGTAAAACGTAAGCTGTCAGACCTCGATAAAATGAAAATTGAGGAGCAGAAAAAAGCGGTACGATCGGGATATGACATGGATGTGCTGCCTGCGGATTTGGTTACCTACGGCAAGGAAGCGGCGGCGCTTTTGAACGATTTGCAGTCAAGAAATGAGCGCATGTTCCTGGTCACCATGCTGGTGGTGAACACGGCGAAGAAGCGGCGCAAGCTGGACAACGACGTGTTCGCCGCGGCGGGCGTCGCGCAAAAATTCAACTGCGCGCTGAAAAGATTGGACTGGCAGCAGGAGCAGGGGCTGATGTCCTCGCTGCCGCTGGGTGTCAATCAGATTGGCATCGAACGCGGGCTGACCACCTCGTCCACCGCCATCTTCGTGCCGTTTACCACCTGCGAACTCTTTCAGGGAGGCGAGGCGCTATACTACGGCTTGAACCCGCTTTCCAACAACATTATAATGGCGGACCGCAAACTTCTCAAAAACCCCAACGGCCTGTTCCTGGGCACGCCCGGCTCCGGCAAGAGCTTTTCGGCCAAGCGTGAGATCGTTAATGTGTTCCTGATGACAGAAGACGATATCGTCGTGTCGGACCCCGAAGGAGAGTACCACCCGCTGGTCACCCGGCTTGGCGGGCAGGTGGTCAGGTTGTCGCCCACATCCACCCACTATCTGAACCCCCTGGATATAAACCCGGATTATTCGGACGAAGAGGACCCGCTGACGCTCAAAAGCGACTTTATCCTCTCGCTGTGCGAACTCATCGTGGGCGGCAAGGAAGGGCTTCAGCCGGTGGAGCGCACGGTCATCGACAGGTGTACGCGCCTGGTCTACCAGGATTATCTGGCCGACCCTGCGCCGGAGCGGATGCCGATATTAGGCGATTTACACGCCCTGCTCAGTGCCCAGCCGGAAGCGGAGGCGCAGCGGCTTGCCACCTCGCTGGAGATTTACGTCACCGGCTCCCTCAACGTATTCAACCACCGCACCAACGTCAAAGCGGATTCGCGGCTGATCTGTTTTGATATAAAGGAGCTCGGCAAGGGTTTGAAAAAAATAGCCATGCTGGTTTTGCAGGACGCCGTGTGGAACCGTGTGACCATCAACCGTGCCGCGAAGAAAAGCACTTGGTTTTACATCGATGAGATGCACCTTTTGCTCAAAGAAGAGCAGACGGCAGCCTATACGGTGGAAATCTGGAAACGCTTCCGAAAATGGGGCGGCATTCCCAGCGGCCTGACGCAAAATGTGAAGGATTTGCTTGCCAGCCGGGAGATCGAGAACATTTTCGAGAACTCGGATTTCGTGTATCTCTTGAACCAGGCGCCCGGCGACAGGAGTTTTATCGCCAAGCAGCTTGGGATCAGCCCCCATCAATTGTCGTATGTAACGCACAGTAATCCCGGCGAGGGGCTCCTGATCTACGGTTCGGTGATCATCCCGTTCGTGGATCGCTTCCCCAAAGGTGAAATATACGATTTACTCACCACGCGGCCCTCAGAGGTGGTAGCCGCATGATGGCAACAGCCCCGGCAGACGGACGGAGGTGATATAAATGCCGAGGGATATGGAACAGCGCGACAAAGACAACCGGGCGCGCGGCGCACCAAAAGACAGGCGGGACGCCCCCAGCCGCGAGGATGTGGACACGTCCTCTGTGCGCGGGACGCTTTCACGCCACCACTCCAGCGTGCGAGATACACACGCCCGGCCGGAACAGCCGGACGAGGGCACGCAGTATGACGATCAGCATATAGATGGCGGCGGGGCTCACACCCCGCCGTCGCCGCATCGTGGCGCAAACGACACGGTTCCGGCCACAGAGCGCGGCGATTCGTCCCTGCGCTTTGCCAGGGACAGCGGCCTGCGCCAGCCGGACGGCGATGGCCGCCGAAAGCAGCCGCGCACCGGGTGGCAGGATGGTTCTGCCGCAGATGCTCACACGCAGGAGAGCGGCACACCGCTGCGGGAAGATGCCGGCGCTGCCGATAACGGCGCACAGCGCCCACATCAGCCCCGCCTGCAATTTTCGAAGGATGAGACCCCGCCTCCGCGCGAGGGTGGCGTGGTGTCGGACAGGGCGAAGGCCGCCCGCCGCAGGGCGGATAAAGCGGCGAGCGAGCTGGATCAGGCGCGGGAGGCTCTGCCCACAACGCGCCGCCCCAGGGTGGAGAAAACATTTGACGATCAAAAAGCCAAGATGAAGCGCAAGCTGGTGTTTGAGGAGGAGGTTAAATCTAAGCGCGCGCACCTGAGAGGCAATGCGCTCACCCGGCCGGTCAACGCCGGGAAGAATGCCGCCGTCGGCTATGCCCACAAGAAAATCCACGAGGTCGAACACGAAAACGTGGGCACCGAGGCCGCGCACAAGACGGAACTTCTGGCCGAAGGTGGCCTGCGCACCGCGTACCGTGCGCACAAGACCAAGCCCTACCGCCGCGTGGCGAGGCTGGAGCGGAAGGTGCCACGTCTGAACATGAAAGCCGACTACAAACAGGCCCTTGCGGACAATCCCAAGTTAAAGAGCAATATTTTCTCGCGCATGGCGCAAAAGCGGAAAATAAAGCGGGAATACGCAAGGATTGCGCGAGAAGCGCGCAAAACGGGACAGCGGGCCAAGAAAGCGGCTACCGCTACTGGTAATATCGCCGCGCGGATCGCCGGTTTTGTTAGGCGGCACCCCACCGCTTTTATCATCATCGGGATTCTGGCTCTGCTGCTAATCATCATCATGACCACAGTATCGTCCTGTTCCAACCTGGCGTCCAGTACAATGGGTGCTGTGGCGGCCACCAGCTATCTGGCGGAGGACGCGGACATCGATAACGCGGAACTTTTTTACACGGAGTGGGAAACGGACTTACAGCTTCGCGTGGCAAATGCCGAGAGCGAGTTTCCGGGGTACGATGAGTACCGCTATTCGGTGGACGATATCGGGCACGGGGCGTATGAGCTCATGGCTTACCTGACCGCGCGCTACCAGGCGTTCGCCTACGCGGGAATTCAGGCCGACCTGCAAAGCATTTTCAACGAACAATACCAACTGACCTTTACCGAGGAGGTGGAAACCCGGTACGCCGACCCCGACGATGAGAACGAGGACGGCGACCTGGAACCCTACGAATGGCGAATTTTAAACGTCACGCTGACCTCGCGTTCGTTCACCGAGGTGATTGCGCCGCGCATGAACACAGAGCAGATGCAGCATTACGAACTGCTGATGCGTATCAAGGGCAACCGCCAGTATTCGGGCAGCCCCTTTTCATTTAACTGGCTGCCCTATGTATCGGACGGCTACGGATACCGCATTCACCCCATCACCGGGGAGAAGGACTACCACAAAGCGGTGGATATCGCTGTCGCGCAAGGCACGGAGATTCTTGCCGGGCACGACGGCGTGGTCACCTTCGCTGCCAACAACGGCGGCTATGGTCTTGTCGTTGTCCTGGAGGGAGAGGATGGCCTCGTCACAAAATATGCTCACTGCTCAGAGCTTCTTGTGTCCCAGGGACAGACTGTTGCGATGGGCGACGTGATTGCCAAAGTGGGCAGTACGGGCGACTCCACCGGGCCGCACCTGCATTTCGAGGTTATCAAAAACGGGCAGTATCTCAATCCGCTGTATTTCGCCATCACCAACGACGACGGCAGCAGCTACATCCCGCCCGGATCGCCTGGCGGCGTGGATATCCCCGCATACCCCGGAGAGCCGATGGGCAATGGAAGTTATGCTGCGCTGATGGAAGAGGCGCAAAAGCACCTCGGCAAGCCCTATGTGTTTGGCGCGAAAGGGCCGGACACATTCGACTGTTCCGGCTTTGTGTGCTGGAGCCTGTCAAAATCGGGCGTCTACCAGATATCCACCAACGCGCAGGGCCTGTACAACGCATGCACCCCTGTATCCCGCGAAAACGCGCGGCCTGGAGACCTCATTTTCTTCACAGGAACGTATAACGCCGGGCGGCCGGTCACCCATGTGGGCATATATATCGGAAACGGACAGATGATCCACGCGGGCAAGCCCGTGCAGTATGCCAGTATCGACACCCGCTACTGGACAGATCATTTCTATGCGTTTGGTAGATTATCGGGCAACTAATTTTCAGGAATGGAGGACACAGATTTGAACCCAAAATTGCAGAGAGTTGTCCGTGATATTGAGCGGACGACAACGAAAATCGCCGAACTGCAGGCGCTTTTGCCAGAACTGGAGCGGCAGAAAACCGAGCTCGAAAACGCCGAGGTCATCAAGGTGTTCCGCACCGCGGATATCGCGCCGGATGATTTCGCGGAGTTCATCGCCGCGTACAGGGCACAGACGCAGGGCGGCGCAGCGGCAAAGCCCGCCATCACACCATCGGCTCCCGGCTATCCGGGGGCTGCGTCATTTGAAAATACTATGGAGGAATCCGAAGATGAGTAAAACAAAGGTTTTTCTGCCAATGTTCGCGCTCCTGCTCTGCCTGGGCGCGTTTTTGTTCCCCGTCACTGCGTTGGCACAGAGCAGTGAGGACACGACAGCGCCCACGGTGACGGCCACGCTTTCAGGCGATACGCTCACCGTGACGGCAAAGGACAACGCTTCCGGCATCGCCGCCATCTATGTCAACCAGCATTGTTTTGCGACTTTGGTGAATGGGACGGCGAGTATACAGATTAAGGAGTACGCCGGAACCGATAAGCAGATCACGGTCTATGCCACGGATACTGCGGGCAACCGCTCCACATCTGTGTTGATCGACAATCCGTACTACCAGGCGCCGGTATCCACGCCCGCGCCGTCCACATCTACGCCTGCGCCCAGCGCAACCAGTACCCCTCCGGCCAGCACACCGTCCACCTCGACCCCTGCGCCATCCACATCCATCCCCCCGCCGTCCGCGTCGGATTCCGGTAGCGGCAATGAGGATACATCTACGGAGGATGGAACCGGGAGCGCCATATCCGAGGGCGACACCGTGGTCACCCCGGAGGGTACTGGACAAGTGACGGAGATCGCCACCGATGAGGACGGCAAGCTGTTCTACACCATCCAAACCCCTGCGGGCAACGTGTTCTACCTCGTCATCGACATGGCGCGCACGGACGGGAACAACGTATATTTCCTGAATGCCGTCACCGAGGACGATTTGCTGGCCCTCGCGGAAACGGACGGCAGCACCACAGGCGGTGTGAGCGCCATCCCCGACACGAACCCCGAACCAACCCCGGCACCGGAGCCTACGCCCGATCCCGACCCTGAAACAGAGAAAGAACCTGCGGAAGAGGGTGGCGGCAATACCGGCGCCATCATTTTCGTCATCCTGGCGGTGCTTGCGGTGGGCGGTGCTGCTTATTACTTCAAAATCCTGAAACCCAGGCAACAGGCGACCCGGCAGGATGAGGAGGAATACGAGGACGAGGAGTTCGATGAAGGGCTAGGCGACGATGAGGAGTACCTCTTTGCTGATGAGCCCGATGATTACAATCCAGAAGAGGCGGACACAGAGGAATGAGTTGACAATGCGCGCCAAGCACGCTAACATACCACAACCGATTGAATGGGAGGCATCTATATGAAGAAAAACAGAGCGGTTGTGGCAATATGCGTTGCGCTTTTGATTACGGCATCCACAGCATGCACACCCATGCCCGATGCAAAGCTGGAACAAGGTACGGGTTCCACTACTACGGAGCCGTCCGGGGTGACGGATTCATCCCCGGCAGTGTCGGATTCGGCAAAGAGCGATGGCTCCCAGCCATCAAGCGAAAGCGGGATCGCGCCAAGCTGTGCGCCGTCGCCGGCCGATGCGCAAAGCAATGAAGCGGATAGCACTGCGCCGGCCGCATCTTCCGCTCCGGCCACATCCCAGCCCGCACCGTCATCCGCTGCGGCGCCCCCACCTGCGCCTACAGAAGCATACACAGCCATCATGTGATCAACAACCGAAGGACTGACTTTGTAGAATGCCTCTGAACTGTTGCCGCTGTAAGCATAGGCGGCAACCAAATGGCTGTATGCGTATGCCAGCAGCGAATCAGGATCATCAAACAGATTGTGCTTGACGGAATCGTAGCCGGGCCCGCCGTAGAGGTAATACGCGCACTTGATCAGCATATCGTCCACACCCGGCTGAAGATAGCGGCTGACAGGGTATGTGCCGGTGGGCGCGCTCGGTACGGCTGGCTGCAAGCAGAATGCCGTGTTGCCGTTCGCGGTGAAATAGTGGGTGTAGTACCCATAATATATCTGATCATCGCTGCGCGTATGGGCGACCTGACCGCCTGCGTTCCGTGCAAGCCGCAGCGCGCTGGTGTAGGCCACCACCGACAAGTCTCCGCCCAGCGGCGACGTCTGCACAGTCAGTGTGCCATTCGCAAAGCTGTAGTCGTCGGCGGGAAGTTCGATGCCGTTTTGCCAAACGACCAGCGCGTCCGCAGACGAAAGTGGCACGATGATGCTGCCGGCATTGGACGGCAGTCGCTGTTCCTGCGTACT
>JAJDHD010000037.1 GCA_030266015.1 Christensenellaceae bacterium OttesenSCG-928-K19
AGAAATAGATTGTGGCAAAAAAAGCTGACGGGAATAACGAAAAATCGTATTTTCCGCAAGAAGCATTTAAGGTAGGTTGTTATCTTTTCCTATCAAAGAATTAAATATAGAACGCTTAAAGGCAGACAGTCTCAACATAGCAATCAACCTCATTTCTGCCTTTTCCCGACAAAGAAAAAAGCGATTTTGAAATCCCTTCAAATCGCCGGATATATATCGAATAAAATGCACACCATAAGATACCATGTCATACAGCGATTTTTTTCTTTCCTGTAACGCAAGACAGGGTTTCATATACTGTGCTTTTTAATTGCATGATAAATAAAACTATCGAATCAATAAGCGTCTAATAATTTTTGCTATTGATAAATATAATATTTCATAGCCCTGTACCTCTAATGTATTATTATGTAAAAGGGGTTAGTCTTATTATTTTAAATTTAGGCAATTAAAAAAGCTACCAACTATACGCATTACTTTTGATTGCAAAATATAGAGAGACATAAAAAAAGCGTTAGTTCGTTATCAATGAACTAACGTCCTTCACTTCTATACTGTGCTTATTTAGGCTATGTATGGTAGTCAACTGCTATCTGGATCGCCCAATGCTTTCATTCTTAACATCATTCCACGAAGTAATCATTGCGTTCAGAGTATATGCAATTACCTTTAACTGGTTTTCATCCGCGCGTTCAAGCATCTGGTTGATTTCATAAATAATATACGATTCGACTTTATTTTCATCGTAACACAATATGCTATCTGGGGAGGTTTTTAGTGCTTTTGCAATGCGAAGGAACGCTTCAACACTTGCTTTTGCTTGACCACGCTCAATATTTCCAATATGCTGTACAGAATAATTACTACATTCACCTAAATATTCTTGAGACCAACCAAATGACTCTCGTTTTTTTCTTATTCTTTCTCCAATAGCCTTGTGATCATATTGCATGCAGTCGCTATCTGAAATCCCTTCTGTTGATTGAGTATACCAATAGTCCAAAAAGCAAGTAAAGTCAGGGCAGTAGTACCAAAAGGACGTAACTATCAAAATAAGAATCGAGGAGCAATTCGTCAAATGATAAATCCATTTCGCTAGACATATTAATTAGGCTCATGGCCAACACTTTGTCAAGGGGTGAAATGATAAGCTGAGTATCTCATTCTGTTTTTGACTCCAGCTCCGAAAATTTTTTTGCTCGATATTCTACTTGCTCTTTTGAGAATAATCAAAATTTGAAACGCTACCGCATATACCACATTGATTGCCTTCACACGTTCTTTTGGATTTGGACTATTTTTTGCAATTCTTTTTGGCGAGTTTCGCCAGAGCCTCCCTTGCTTAAAAAATCCAATATCAATTCTCCTTTCAAAGCTTCAACTAGGTCTTTCGCGCTTAGATCTAACCCTGCTAAAACTGCGGTAAAGTATTGAGCATAGAGTAGAACTTGCCTGCGGGTATCACATAATACGTGCAGGTAAATTTGTATGCGCAGCAACCATTGTTATGTTCCGGCATCGGCCCAATTATTATTATCTCATTGTTCGTCACTTGAAGTATATCCTCAAAGAAAGGCTTTATTTGATGTTCGTCTGTGGAAAAACAATTGTAAATCCCTTTGGGTTCAGGCTCCCCGATCGCAGACATATTTACCGCCCGCAGCGCATTTGTTAACAGATCCCTAAATTGCCTGACTTGTTCTTTTGTGACCGGATATTCGTCATACGGAACATGTTTTTTCAGCTTGCTCATAGCTGTTTCAGCACTATAGAAGGGAAAGTCCGTTTTCTCATTCTCGACTCCCTTTAAGGCGGCGGCAACGTCCTGATTCCATGTATTGATGAAAGAATCGTGGATGGCACGGTTGAACACTAACTCAGGTCTTTTTACAAAAACACCGCCGAAACCTTTCTTTTTCGTGGGAATACGTTTTCTTGCTTCGGCAATTTGCGATTCCGTGGGCGGCGGTTCGGATAATATCACATTCTTAACGATCGCCACGCGCGTGTTGCGGTAAAACATATGGGTCGCGAAGTTGTATGGTTCGCGGTAAGTGACTATTTTGAATACTTCATGGGTACGTTGCGTCGGCTTCTCGTCTTCTACAGGAACGCCGAAAGTTACTTTCCCGGTAATCGGGACAAATGTACCAATCATATTTGCAGCTGTCTTTTGCAGCGCCGCATTTGCAGAATCTGCTGAAACCCCGCGTTTTTCCACCAGATATTTGAAGGCGGCGTTCCAAAGCGCGTTCCAGTCGATATTGCTCCCGTCGTCGTTTAGGTTGCCAAAGGCGGGGTATTCCCAAGCATCAGGGGCTACGGTCACGCTCTGGTATTCCCTTGCAGGAGGAAAACGCTCAGCGAGAAGCTGCGGAACGGTATCGTCCTTATTCAGAACGATCGCGTCCGGATGCTTGGATTGACCTTCAGCTATAAAACAATAAAATGAATTCATTTTTTTCTCCCATTCTCTAGGCGCTTAGCAAGCGCATTTACAAAGTGTTGCCCACTATATCCGCCATGATGTTTCCATTTTGACGGCTCCTTCCACTGCTCCCATATATTTTTAAGCATGCTGACGTCAGTAATTTTATTGATAACTTCTGGTTCGCTCCACATAGCAAAATCAACGTACATTTTTTGCTTGAATCCCTTATCTTTTATCATTTTTAATGCTTTGAGGCGAATGTCAGCTTGTTTATCGCTTTTTACAATATCGGCATAGGCCCCCTGCGCAAGATCTTCATTTATCAACCCTTTTGCTGCCATCATTCGAGTGTTAGAATTCTTTTTGTTTCTTGCAATATCAGCAAGTATATCTTGATCGGTTAATTTGCTTATTATTACTTCTTGCTGTAAAGGTCCTATTTTATTGACGAGGTCAGCAAGAATAGCTTGGTCGGTAATTCTGTTTAACGCCTCTTTATCTCCTTATAGCTGAAATTCCATTTTTGTTGCTGCGTGTATCAGCCCAGCAACTCGTGTAGCAATAGTGTATCATGGCGACTTATTTTCAGGTCTGCACAGCGCAGACATTTATATTTTTTTATCGCCGCCTCTGTGATATAATTATCAGTGGGTATACAGGTGAGTTGCGAAGGGGCGAACTTATGGAAAATAACAACGGCCTTGACTCCAGGGTTATGAGCCAAAAACTAAAGGGCGACACTTTTCCCGATGAAACATCGGGTGCTTTTTTAGACAACAGCATCAGCGCTTTTTTTGATGAGATAATATCCCATACCAACCAGACCAAAGGAAGCATCATCCGTGATGCCAATATCCCGCGCAATATAATTATATCGCATGAGTAATATTTCTACAAATTTTCTGATTGAATAGACTCTTGCGATTATCCTGATAGCGCCGTCGTTTTATCGGCACCAATCTACTGTTGCTTTTTATAGTATATCACTCTTTTTATTTTTGGTCTGCAAAATGCAGGCAATTATACAAGCAGAACTTTTTTTGCAGCAATGTATTTTATGCGATATAATTAAAAATAACACAAAGCTCATTATTTGTTTACCTGCTAACAGCGTGTAATAATATTTTTAAATCGTTGTTCGCGTGTCCAGTCTGCTGTGAGCAGACCATAATATCTTTTAAAGCTGATAAACTGAAATAACAGGAAGACTTAGAGCAGAAACCATTGTACTTCGCGGGAATGTAAAAAAATGGAGGTGTCAGAAAATGGCAGGCATGAGCCAAAGTTGTTTTATCTGCGGAAAACCGTCGGTGCTTTTCTATGATTTTTTAACGGAGGAAAGTGCAAGTCAAACATCGCATGTTAGCGGTACAGCATATACGCGAACCACATCGATGGAAAAAATCTTAGGAATCGCACGTATTACTTTATGTAAGGCTTGTTTGCAGGATAGCCTGAGCAGGCTAATTGCCCGACATACAAACAAAAACGGCAAGCCCAGGCTGCTTGAGGGAAAAATAGTAGAAGAGTTGTGGCGCATTGCCGATGAGATCGATAGGGGAATCTATGACAAATCACATGACAGGCGAACCGGCCTTGACAGGGAGGTTGCAGGATTGGCAAAAATATTTGTCACAGCCTTTGACGCGTTGGGAAGATTTCCTAGATTTTATCTACATAATGGCAATCACTTATTCAGTTTGGATTACATACCGATAGAAAAACAAACGCCTGATGTCAAAAAATTATTTCAACGCAGCACAATTCCTGGTAATATCTACTTCTCAGAAATGCCGGAGGATCTTAAAACACCGTTGATAAAACGTCTTGTGAATCCGTGTATGGAACCGCAATATGTTTTGTGGACACCAGGCCAGGAGTCTCCGGCGCCGTTTTCTGATTCGATTAGGCCCGAATTTGGCGGTTTGATTTCTTTGAATTGCATGTCGTTTAACCAGCAAGGCAATGTTTTTGATGAAGCGTCAAGAACCGGTATACCATCGGATATCCAAAAGCAACGATTTGCAGTATATGATTTTTATAGGGATCACTTGATGAGCTTGTAAGGGAGAACCAATATGGGGTTATTTAAACCGGCCTGGCAAAGCGATAACGAAGAAAAGGTACTCAAGGCAGTGGCAAACGAGACGGACAAAAGAAAGTTGGTGGAGATTGCTTTAAAAGCGCCACTTGATAATGCCCGTGTGGAAGCAATAAAAAAGATTAACGACCAATCTGTCCTTTTTAATATTGCAACGAGTGACTACACGACGAAATTAGCGGAAATCAGACGTTACTACGATATAACCAGTTGAATTTAACATAGTTGCTGTCAGAACTTAGTGAAGAAGATGAAATACGGGTAGGTTGTCTATCGGGGGGAAATAATTATGGGGCTTTTAAAGTCATCTATCCAACGAGAATTGGATAAAGGCCTAAAGCTTGTTAACAAAGAAAAAGACCTGACTAAATTAAAAGAAATAGCCTTGAACCATTATTATCATCCCGAGGTTCGGTTGGCCGCCGCGGAAAAAACAGCAGACCCATCTGTTCTTCTGGAGCTTGCGCTTAAAGCCGATGTGGGGCCGGAGTTTTCTATGGCTATTGCAGAAAAGGCGCAAGATGATCATCTTGCACAAACAATATATGCGAGCGCTGCAAAGTGGTATCCCGGAAATATGGGTGCACTTGAAAAAATATCAGAGCCATCTTTGCTTGTTGATGTCGCGAAAAACGCGTTGGATATTAAAATTATCTTTGCATTAGCCAAAAAACAGGATGGTCCGTCTATTCTTAACCAAGCTGTACTTTATCATAAAGAGGATTCTATACGGCTAAAAATAATAGAAAAAATAATAGACGAAGATACTCTGAAAAGATTGAGACATGTTAACCTGTATTCTAAACAAGTGCGGGAAGCAGCTACGAAACAGTGGTATGACGTATCCGGCACGTGCCTTCATAATTTTGTTTACGGCCCGTCGCATCATCCAGACAACACGGGAAGGACGGTTAGCGAAGGGAAATGTACCATATGCGGCTTCGTCGAAGAGCAAGAAGGATGGGATGATAGTTGGTAATGTTTTAAAGCTTAGCCGATTATCAGATGCCAATAACCGAAATCAAATAGCAAAGAGGTAAAAGTATATGGCTATGTTCGGGAAGATCAAAGTAGAAGATTGCTTATCTCCCAAATGGGAAAGCATAACTCCTGACAAGCAAAATAAGCTGATTGAAAAACTGAAGAGCGCACAACTCGATTTACAAGCCAATGTTTCACTTGCGGAGGAAGCGCCCGCATGGGAAGTTCGACTAATCGGGCTTAAAAATCTGAGCGCGGAGCCCCGCGCTGTGGAAGTAATCACTCACATACTATATGGAGAGACACATCCGCAGATATTGCAGGAAATAAAAAGCTATATGGAAAGAAATTCTGAATTTATAAGCACGGAATTTTTGTTCGAAATAGCAACGCATGCAAATGAATGGGGCGCGAGAAGCATTGCCTTTTTTATGTTGGAAAAACGAGGCGTGGAAATCACCAATGAGACTTTGCTGATGGATATCCTCGCGCATATTACGATTACAGAAAACCAGAAGATACGAAAGATCTTAAATGCAGTGAAGTCACAAGGGCTGATAGACATGTTGGTAACTGGTTCGATGCCCCATTATCCGCAGGACAGGCCAATTGACCCCAGGGTGAGCATGTTGGTAAAAACAACCGCAGCCGAGCGGCCGCTGAGCAAAGAGACCATAAAGCAGGTAATTGACAATCCCAATTTCCGTCCGGAGGTGCGTGCACGTGTAGCCATGCAGATTAAAGATCCGGAACTATTGAAAAAAATAATATTTGATCCGGGTGAACCGAGCGAGGTCAAAGAAGGAGCCGCACAAGCGGCGGCAGGGTTGGGCATGGAAAATGAAATATTTGACAGGTGCGACGATATCATGATCCGTCTAACGACATTACGCAGTATTCTTCCCGATGATGTCCTTTTGGTCGGTGACGCCGAACTGGATAAGATTACTAATCAAAACGCGATTGCTGACGTCGTAACCAGATTTAAAAATGAATATAAATTCAAACAAGTCCAGCTGCCGATCAAGTTGGATGACGATCAAGTGAAACGGCTGATGGAAAAAATCACCGATCAGCGGATACTTGCTCGTTTATTCAGCACGGATACCTATTCTATGGTGAAGGATATTGCGCTTAGCTGTATAATGGATCAAAATGTATTATATGAATTGAGTAAGAATGCCGGCAGCCACGACACCGCAAAAGCAATAGCAAAAATCACAGACCAAGGATTACTGCTTGAGCTTGCACAGCATCACTTGGGGCATGATTACAATTATACAAACAGACTTGATATTCAATCAAATTTATTCGGAATTTTCAAATCAATCAGTGAAAATGCGAAAACGGAAGAACTTCAGGAATTGGCAGAAGAAGGTTTGCGGAAGTTTCAAGGAAGAGATGCTTTTACAGATGATTGATTAGAGCTGGTTGGTACGATAATCACGAACGAAACGGATCGATAAAAATGACACATATATAATATACTCTATTTTAGGAGGATTGGATATGAGCGCATTAACAAAGGGAATGAAGCAGTATAAGAAGGTGCACTTTATCTTGACGCTGAGCGGCGGCAACATTCCATCGGAGGCGTTGCTTGAAAACGAGGGAATTAAAAAATCGGTGGACGCGGTAGTGAAATCGGTTAGTGATTTGCCAATCGTAAATGCTGTGTTGGATGTTACAGATGCCGGGTATTCGCAATCTGGAGTACTGACGCATGTGAACAGCGCAATCGAAGAATTGTTTCGCGTCCGCGCAAAAGAACTACTTGCCGGGACGACTGATATCAAACGGTTGCAAAAATGGGATAAACAAATTGATTCCTATACCAAAAAAGAAACCGGGTGCCGCAATCATTTCAAAGAAGAGATAAACTCGCGCATTGCAGAGCTGAGTTAGCAATATAAAAAAGCTTATATCCAATGCGGTTTGGTATACTGATCTTTTATAAGAATAAGAGTATCGAGCCGAAATGGATGGTAGGCTGTAAATTGAGCAGCAAATTGAACTGAGTTCTTATGATGCAAATTTGAGGTGACTATATGGGTTTTTTGAAACCAGCGTGGATGAAGAAAATGCCTGCGCATAATCAGGTATACATCGACAAGGTAAAGCAATCGATTGATAAAGAAAAAAATCAACTGACTCTTGCTGAAATCGTTCGGACTGCACCGGAATATGAAGCGTATACTTATGCTATAAAGTTGATCACAGATCAGGCGATCCTCGAGGACCTGGCGGTAAACTGTAACCGCCCCCGTGTGCGCGAAGGCGCAGTCAGTAAATTGACGAACCAAACACTGCTCGCCGATTATGCGAAAAACGATCCGGACGTTGATGTGCGTATGGCAGCTGTTAGGGTGTTGACGGACATGGATAGTCTTGAGGATATTGGAAGAACTAACAGTGAGTATTATATTCGTGAAGCGGCGTTGTTAAGGCATTTTGGTTGCGCTAATTCGATTGAACTGATAGAGAAATTAACCGACCTGCCCATCCTTACAGATATTGCAAAAAATGATGCTGGTGTGAGATACAGACACAAAGCGGAAGTTAAATTGTTTATTCTAATAGGACCAACGCAACACTGTGAAAACCATCATTGGAAAAAGCTGGATTGCTGCCTGAAGAAATGCACAATTTGCGGAACGCTGGAGTACGACCATAAATACAAGTATTATGATTCTTATGACAACGGTTTTGTCAGATCATCGAAATTTAAATGCGAACATTGCGGGCACAGAGGAGAGAGCCGTGACAGTATGAATGAAAACGATAGTTATGATACGGGAGAATATGGACTAATTAAGAGATAGTGTAGGGAGCGGATCACTTCGGTTCATCATTGTTTTCGTTGTCATTTTCGTCGTCTTTTTCCAGCGGCAAAAGGCCGAGCTCCAAAAGAAATTCATATGTTCTCTCGGTGTCATAACCATGATTGATGGCAAATATGATGGCAGCATCCCGTTTAATCAGCGAATGCAGCCCGCCGCTTTGCGTTACGGCCAGCAGGCGCTGTGTGGTGCGCAGGTCAAGCGACATGGCGAGCGCAATACGCAAATAATAATCTCGTTCGGCGATCCGCGTTCCGTTCAATATTTGGTAGCCGTAAGTCCGCGCAATATTTGCTTTGCGGATCACTTCACTTTTTTGCATGCCGGCAGATGAAAATAGTTCCTCGAAAAAATCATTGATATCGTTTGTGAGAAAGGAATCCGAATCAAACTCATCGACGGGAAAATTATCGCCTTTGAGTATGCTGTTCATAAGCTGCGTATCCAGTTTTGGGGAATTTTCGTTCACCTTATTCATCAATGATCCTTACAGCTTGTATTTATATCAGTATAACATATTAGTTGCAAAGTAATAAAGCTATTTGTCTGCGGGGAGCAGACCATACCTGAAACACACGCGATATAATTATCTATATCGTGTTTTTGTTTTTATTAGATAAAGTTGTTTGACAAGCATCCGGGCGAAAATCCACGTCAAGATTAGGAGAGAAAAATGAAAAAGTATAGTATCACAAAAAGATTTGCAGTGTTTGCAGTTATAGTCGCGTTACTTGTGTCGTTGTTTGGGGCAACGGGCGTTGCTCTTGCGAAGGATATCTCGCAGGGTCCCCTTGTTGATGACGAGGGAATGGTGGAAGAGATACAAATAGAAAGTGAAAAAACAGAGAATAAGGTGCAAAACTCTACTGACGAAAATACAGAAGATGTCGTATTGGCCGCCGCAGATGTTTTCGATCAGAGTGTTTCCGGTGACATTTTCCCACTTGAAGGCATAAAAACAGGGGGCGAAGCACAGAACTCCATTGAGGAATGCGTCAAATCTGTTGTGCCGGACGCCATAGACGTAGCCGAAAAGAATACATCCGGCACTCTCTTTCCGCTTGGGGAAAATGATACTACAGCGCCAGTTATTGCTGAAACAATATTTGTATCGCTTACAAATGCGCAGCCGGGCGATTCAATAACAATAAGTATTGAAGTAACAGATGATTCGAATATACAAATGGTGGCGTTCGAGGTTACGGCTCAATCGGGAGGCTCTTCTATTGCTGGCGGTACTTTACCTAGACAAGGGGAAACAAATGCTTTTCAGCGCACAATCACGGTGCCTACAAATGTTGTCAATGGAAATTATCAAATAGTGATCGCAGCTTACGATGTCAATAATAATGGCTCAAACAAAACATTTATCGATGCTTTTACTATATCAGGCGGGTCGGATGACTCTGTAGGACCGGTTGTAGGCGAAACGATAACGGTATCGCCTACATCAGCGGGGTCAAACCAGACGATTACGATAAGCGCTGAAATAACAGATGTTTCAGGGGTTGGCCGGGTAGACCTCTATCTTCCAATGCAAATGGGCTGGGGTCACAGGACGTCTATGGATCGTCAAGGAACATCTGATGTATTTCAGGGGACGTTGACTGTACCATCAAGTGTCTTTAATGGAAACTATCAAATACAAGTAGATGCTTCGGACATTTTGGGTAATTGGACTAAGAAACCATTCGATAATGCATTTGAGGTGACAGGAGGAACGGAGGCAGTTGCCCCAACAATTTCAGGCATTGAAACAATGATGCTATCTGAGGGCTATACGGCGATTTCAACCAGAAATTATACCATAACGGGGAACCCTGCACCTAAAGTGACAAAGGAGTCGGGAAACGCGGCGATCACCTGGAATGATACATCGAAGAAACTGGACATCGAAGCAGGCCTCCGGGTGGGCAGCTATCCTGTTGTGCTGAATGCAGCAAATGGTGCCACCCCTAATGCGACTATCACATTCACGCTAACAGTAGAGAGTGCGCCAGTTGCCCCAACGATTTCTGGACCTACTGCCATGATACTGACGGAAGGATATGAGGCGGTTTCCACCGATGCTTATACCATAGCGGGAACCCCCGAGCCTACAGTTACAAAGGAATCGGGAAACGCAGCGATTGCATGGAATGATATGTCAAAGAAACTGGATATCGCAGCAGGCCTTGAGCCCGGCAGCTATCCTGTCGTGCTGAAAGCAGCGAATGGCACAACCCCAGATGCAACTATTACATTCGCGCTGAAAGTAACAAGTGTCGGCAAAAACCAGCCCGTTCAATATCCAGTCATCACGCATCTCGGCACATGGAATGGAAACGGATCCGTGATATGCAAGATAGATGCACCATATATCAAATTTATTCGTTTGCTGGTCGGCGAAAATGTGGTAGCCCCAGGCGATTGTATCGCAACTGAGGGCAGTACGGTTATTACACTCAAAGAAAACTTTCTCAAAACACTTGCTGATGGAGTTCATACATTTCGCGCTGAATTTACTGATGGTTTTGCCGATTTAATGCTGACTGTAACGACACAATCGAATAATACAAATTCACCTGCAACAACCACAACCATAGCAGATACGGAAACGATGGCAGCAACAACCTCAACAGATAGAAACGGCAATACTTCTGACGGTGGGGTGCGTACTGGAGATGATACGAATATAGCATTTTGGATGATATTGCTTTGCACAGCTGGATCCGTAATTACCGGACTAGTGGTTTACCGCAGACGAAAGGCGGATCGGTGACAGCAGAATGCTGAAAAGGGTTGAAATCCAAGCCTTTTTGGTTCTATTCTTATAAATGAGGAGCGTAAATTCACAGAAGATTTTGAACATCAAAAGAATTATTGTTAAAATAATGCTATCGATGATACTCAATACACAAAAGAGTAGCAGGCAAATATGCTATACTATATAATGACAAATTAACAGCATAGCCTTCAGCAGCTAGGATGCCAATATATTTCTGCCGTGCTGTAATATTTTGGAAATAAAGCAAAATAAACTTAGGGGACTACGGGAGGCGCTCTCATGAAAAGAAAATCTAGAGTAGTATTATTTATTTGCATATTGTTGGTTTTATCTGCTGTTTTATCATCTTGCAGTAAAGAACAGAAGGCACGTAAGCTATATCAAAACGGTGAATACGCGCAAGCTGCCGAGCTATTTGAAGAAATAGACGAAGATGATATGTATTTGATGTGCATTTACGAGATAGGACATGAATATGTAAAGAATCATGACTATGAACAGGCGGTCCCTTATTTTGAACAGATAAAAGCATTGGGCAATGATAAGATGGGGAATTTTCTTTCCGATTATCTTGAAATACTGGATGTTATCGAGCAGGGCGATGATGAAAAGGCCGCTGAATTGCTGGAACCATTTAACAAATTGCTCTCCCCATTTGCGGATACCCGCGAACTTTATCAAGGAGTGCAAGAGCGTTTGGAAGCAACAGCGGAGGATAACAAAGCCGCCGGTACACAAGAGGGAAACCAGCGCCTTGCTGAATATCTTGAATCGATAGGTTATGACGGAGACTATATGCCGCTGGAAGAAAAAACACTTGCCGGAAATATTGTGTCTTTACTCTCGCAGGATTTCTTCCGAGGCGATCAGAAAAAAGCTGCCGAGCTGATAGGCGAAAACCGTTGCTATGAAGTTATTGTGGCAGGGTTAAACTATCTTTTGAACAACGATGACAATTTCGTTAACGATAGCAATTTCATTCATTATGAAGATCTGCCGGAATACGGCGCCGATGAGTATGCTTTGGATCTCGAAACCTTGTTTTGGGGTATCATTGCATTGCCGGATTCGGATTTTCCAGACGAGTACGATCACATCCCAACCGCCCTTGGCGAGGCAATGATCGCTGCAGATTCCGAAGAAAAAGACAAAGTTTATGATTACGTTTCATTGACCGGCTATGACAGCGATAGCGCCGAACTCATGGCAACACTCTATCCCGACTTGTTTGAGCCGACGACGCTTGGATATGCAGTCGTCCACTCCGACATATCCGGCGCATTGTTTTGGACGATGAGAGAGTCTGCATCTGCACTACGAAGCGGCCCAAAGCGTATTTTTTCACCTGCGGAATACACAACGCTCCTGGGCGATAGCTTTGTGCCGTCCAATCCGATAGACGGGGGATATATCCGTATTGTGGATTTCTCAGCTATGTCCGCGGATGTTCGCGAACTGGCTCTCCAGTCGTCATTAGACAATCCAGAGATATATCAACTTTCATCTGACAGCTTATTCTCTGCGACAGATCCCAATTATGCCAGGTTTGCCATATATGAAACAATTACTGTTAATCACGCAGGTACTTATGAAGGCATGGACTTTAACAAGCAATATGATGTATACCTCCCCGTTTGGACGATAGAAATTGTAGATTTGACAACAGGAGAAACGGTTATGACAGATACGCAAAGCGTATCCGCCAAGCAAACCTACTCCGCTGTACCAGGAAATATATACGTTCCATTTAATGAGCTAAACCGTGATAGATACGTCAATTCCATGGAATCTGTCCAACCCCTGGAGTAGGCAGTGCGGATGGTTAATACTGTTTTGCGCAGCGGGCGCTATGACGACGGGCCTACTTATATACCGTAGGGGAAGAGTGAATCAATAACAACATAATGGCCCCAAATTTTTTTAAAATGTTACAATAAATAATAAACGCAATACATACTCATAAATAAATTTCTTATGACAGGAAAATGGTCGCAAATGGAGGATCATATGAATCAGGAATCTGTAAAACCGAACAATCGAAAGAGAGTAAAGACTTTAGTCCTGATCTTGATTATAGCAGTTATTTTATTGATACTCTGGTTCTCCTTGATTGAACCAGGCATATTCAGCAGCAGAATGCTGATTGAAATTTATCCAAGTAATGCCCATAATAGAGGCATAGGCCATACGAATGATGAATATGTACCAGGCATATCAGTACAAAATGTGGAGGGCGAAAAAGCAGTCGCCTTGCTGCGAGAAGTTCACTATGACAGGACTTTTCGCTCTCAACCCGTTGATTGGAGTTGTAACACAAAATATATCCCGGATTCATACAAGACAAACGACCCCGATGAAGTGAAATATGTTGTCTATGTCAATAAGTACCGCAATAAGGTTGGAGAGTACGAAAACAATGCAAGCGCTGCCCGGGTGGATTATTTTGTGGCCGTCATAGATCGCACAACGGGCGAGGCATTGGTAAGCGAGGTGTTCATCGGCGGAGCGCCTCCGTCGAGTATATCTTCTAATCAAGGCGTTGGAATCGGTTCGAAACCATCCGAAAGCAATATAATATCATGGGTGGAAAGTGTGTTGCCTTGACAGAGCGCTGCCCTATGCTTTGCTCAATGTGAAAAGGCTTCCCTTCCTGCAAAAGTGGATTCGTATAAAAAAACTCATAAATCAAGAAATGCGAAATGTGTTGAGACACCTTGATTTGTGATAATAGCTTATATTAGGAGGCGAGGAGGAAATCCGTGAACGACATTGCCGATTTTGAAAATGAATACAAAACCCGGCTTGACAGCGCCATAACGGATGCCGGTATGCCCCCTGCCCTTCTGGAACAGTTTTCTATTGATAGCTGCATCCGAAAGGATGATGACGGTAAGAAAGAGCTATACCTAGTTACGCGCAAAACAGATGGAGCGAGAGCGCTGCTTAGAATCACAACGGAATACCCCGAAGAAGATGCGCTGGAAGAAGCAAAATTGCTGAATGGCTTGGATCACCCTGCAATACCAAAAGTCTACGCGGCCTATGAAAAAGATGGGCGCAAATATTTAGTGCGGGAGTATTTTCCCGGACGATCCTTATATGATTTAGTAAAAGCAAACGGAGTATTGCTTACATCTGAGATATACTCTATTTCAAAAAAGATTTGCAATGTTCTTGCATATCTGCACAGTCAGCTTCCTCCTGTCATCCACCGTGATATTAAACCGCAAAACATTGTGATCACTCCAAGCGGGGATGTAAAACTGATTGATTTTGGTATCGCGCGGATATATAAACCTGAACAAAGCCGAGATACAGTCGTTATTATGACAGGGTCTTATGCTGCCCCCGAACAATTTGGCTATGGTCAGACGACGCCGGCCGCAGATATCTATTCGTTGGGTGTTGCGATGATCTTTATGGCCACGGGGAAGGACACACGGGCCGACCTGGAAGAACGCATTAAAAACAAAAAACTTCGATATTTGATTGAAAAGTGTATTGCATTTGATCCCTCAAAGCGGTACAAAACCGTTCAAGAAATACAAAAGCAAATTGTTTGCAATTCGAAAGACTCAAACAAAGAAAAAATATTGTTTATTGCCTTGGGCGTGGGCGCGATTGCGGTTGCTGCCTATGCTGTTTTCTCATATTTTGGCGCCTTGCCGCAGGAAAAGGAGGCCAGCTATGACGCTGGATATTCAGCAGGCTATTCAGAAGGACAGCGCGCGGGGATTGAGGAAGGACATACGCAAGGCTATGATATAGGCTATGAAGACGGGTCAGCGGAAAGACCGGTATGGGAGCCACCTGCAATCCCGCTGGATACATCGATCGGAAATCTTGCTGGAAACACCAACAACGGCGGATTTGCTGCACAGGGTGAAACGGAAATCTATTATACATTGGATGGTAAGCTATATGCCATGCCCAAAGACGGATCGCCTGCACGATTAATTACACAACGCAAAAAAGGCGGCTATTCGAACGATTTTATTCCGCTAACGATCCATACGGTGAATTATTACGACGGTTATATCTATGCCACCACAAACGGAGGTATTCAAAAAATTGACCCGGTATCGGGAGAGATGGAAAGACTATCAGATATATTATCTGCTGAGAACCTGTATATATCAGGCGATTACATCTACATTTTAAATGCAAATGACGATCTGAAACTATATCGTATGGATATGGATGGAGAGAACATTACGCAAATGACGGATTTTGGGCCACTATTTTATACGAATATTTCAGGAAACAAGCTATATTTCGCATACAATGACAGTAGCGGCGACACGAAAAAATTTTATGAAAGCAATTTGGATGGAAGCAACATGATGGTGCTATACGACTCTGGCGATTGGATCGGCGAACATGACGGCAGGTTATATTTTCGAGCTGAAAGTAGAGGGATCATGTGTATGGATTCGCAGACCGGGGATATATGGGAACTATTTGCAGAGCCGAATTCTTATCTCCTTGTAACGCCAGAGGGACTTTTCTATTTACTAAGCAGCGACAAAACAATTGAATTCTTGTCCTTCGACGGCAAACACCGGTATAAGATAACGGATGTAGAATCCGGCACTTTTAATGTGGTCGGCGAGTGGATGTTTTACGAAAATCGAGAAGACAATGGTGCATTGTGGAGAATACGGACAGATGGAACGGACAATCAACAAATTGGCTAGAGTTTGATTGCTGGTAACAAAAAGGATTTTGACACGTAGACGCTAAAACTATTTTCGAATTTTGAAAACTGCAAAACTCTCAATTCTGCCAATGAAGACATTATCCCAAGAGGATTATCCGGACTCAGGCAAAAAAACATCCATGCCATATTTCGTACATAGGTGCTGAATGTTATCGAGTGATGCCTAAGTTTGGATAATCAGGATAGCACAAATCCGCGAGGGGAGGACACAAATATGGGGATTACATATTTAAGATTTCAATATTTTGGACATAAATTGTATGACAGGACAAAAAAGCATTGTCGCAGTAGCGCTGGATAGTCGGTAAATGGTATAGCTTCCCCCTCCCCACAGGGTATAGAAAGAACAAACGAATATTCAGATAAAGTATTTTTACGAACTGTCTGCATTGTAATATGTTCTGACGAGGTGCATCGAACCGCAGATTGGGCAGCAAGAGGAAACAGCACCACAGAGTTTCAGAATAATATCATTTGTGGAAAGTATCGGTGCCGACCTGTCCGGTTTTGCGCCTGCGCTTTGACTTTTATTCTTCCTCGTTCTGCCGAACTTGACAACTTAATGTACTTAAAATCTTTTGCATTTTTTGAATTTTTCTAAAAACCTTCATACTATATATGGGGAACGTGATTCCCCTAACCCAAAGGAGGATTCTTAATTATGCAAAACTCAAAAGACAATTCAAAAATTAACGCCGTTCAAGTCGCGACATACACACGTACTGCCATACATGATTCATCACGCATAAATACTTCGTTTTCGGCAACCAGCTGAATACCGTAATTAGTAGGGAATATAGTAAAGAATGGACTCGCGGCGCTAATCCGTATTATCCCATAAATAACGAGAAAAACACTCAACTATATATGAAATATAAATCACTTGCAGAACAGGAAAAAAATATTCTGTTCGGTGGCCGATTGGGACATTACATGTATTACGATATGGATCAGGTGATTACGGTTGCCCTAGAACAAACAACAAACAAGGCATTAAAGGAACTAGTAAATATAAAATAGCTTTGTCGGTTAATGAGAGAGTGCGCTAACCGAAAGTACACCCACCCTTCTCTAAGCGTATTTGTGTGGAAGGGTGGGTAAGCATAAAAGCGGGAAGAAAATTATCTATCTAACCATAGAATCCTCAAGAGTAGGTTTAGAATTAACATGAGGCTCTTGAGAAAATGAATACAATTTGCCAGCCACACTCGGCTTATCCTCTTTATTGTCCATATTGATGAAAGTATTGGATAGTTTCTTCACGCGCAAATAGTCTTCTTCCTGCGCTTGTTTCAGCGCTCCTTCCGGCAGTTCCCACGGCTCCATCAGGTGTACAGATGAACCATTTAGTGCACACATTAGCAACTCCTTCATCTGCGCAGGTGTATAATCAGTGTTCGCAAGCAATGTAAATAGTCAGGCAGTTTAATTGCCTGCTATGCGATAGATAAAATCATTGGTGCCTATAAAATCACTTAATTGCAATTAGCAAAATCCCGAAGACTGAAAACAAAAACACTGAAAAGCCTGAATCTATCGGGCTTTTCTTCTAGCTTTTCCAAATCTTCGGGATAACTACTTTTTCGGGATAATGGGCGAGACCTTAAATTCCAGGTCTCGCCCAGTAGATTGGACTGCCGTAGATTTTTCGGTACACCACGCATCCGTTCGATGAGGACGCATCGATCATCATTCCGTTTCCGACCACGATTCCAACATGTCCGATCTTCATAAAGCGGTCTGCAACGCGCCCTGATGTGGATGTGTAAAACACGAGATCGCCTGGTTGGGCTGCACTTGGGTCAACGATTTTCCCTCCCTCGACACATATCCGCGCCTGTTCCGCCGCGCTGTGCGGCAGCGAGATACCAAACTTAGCATATACGGCTTGCGTCAGGCCAGAGCAATCAATGGTGCCGTTGCCCGTGCCACCCAGGACATAAGGCATACCGAGATACTTTGCCGCTTCTTCCGCAACAGCCGTCCCAATGGTTCCGGGGGGCAGATCGCGGATGATATCAGAAATATCCCCAGCAAACGAGCCATCTTGCAAAGTCATTATGCCAATCTGATTCCAAAGCGGTTCATTTTCGGCACTCATCAGGAAGGTTGCATACTTCTGTTCTTCATCTGATAAAGGATACTCGCCAAGCATTTCAGGTAATCGACGGTTCAAAACCTCAATATCCGCATGTTCTATGCTTTCCGTTTCAGTCTCTGTCACAATTTCGGTCGTGGTGACCTGCTCAAACTTCTTTTTGCTGGCATTCCAAACCCACTCCGTTTTCTCCACTTCCTTTTCAACTTCCGTTTCCACTGTCTCCGTCCAAATCTCCACGGAAATGGGATTCATTTTAAAAAACAAGTCGCGAATCTCGGCGGTATCCTCATCTGTCAGAACAAGCATAGTTTGTTCACCATCGGCGCTCATAACAGCATAGAGGGAAAGACAATCCTTCCAGTTGTTCACCCGGCTGCTGTCATCTCCAATGTTTATGCCGTAATATACATTCACCACATATCCCTGGCCTTCATATTGCTTTCGTGTCGCCGCGAGTTCGTCCAGCCATTCGCGTTCTATTTGCGCCACAATCTCGCTGGCTTTATTTGGGCTGTCTTCGTTGTCGGTGAAAAACATTCCCATTGGGGAAAGAGATATAACGAGGATGATGACCAATATGAGCAGGATCAGGAACACAGGCCAGGCGGCGATCATTGCGGGAACCAATGCTTTCAGCGATGAGCCCGCCGCCTTTCCCACAGCTTTAGCCCCCTTTGCCGCAGCTTTTCCAGCGTTTTTTGCTCCACGCTGCGCTGATTTACGCGCGGCAGTTACGGCTTCGCTCCGAATCTTCTTTGATGCAACAGCTTTCGGAGCGGCCATTGAAGCATCCTCAGCAGCATGATAAATCGGCGTTTCTTTACCCTCTTGTATTTCCACATCCGTTTCATACAAGGACAACGCCTGCGCCGCGGCAATCCACTCCATAAACTCGTCTGTGCTCTCAAAGTCCAGCCGGAGATAATCAAAATCTTGGCTGCGAATGTCATGGTTGATGACGGCAAATATCTTCCACCAACCATGCTGTTCATAGATGGTATCGAACTGGATGTAACGATGCCCTGCATAGTGCTCCGCATCGTTGTAATAGAGCAGCGTGCCGAACATGTCCGTCCTGCCGCTTCCCATGTTATGACCATACAACACAGTGTTTTGGTTAAGCTTCCGCATATCATTTTTCGCATCCGCAAATACCGCCCCTGCGCCGCTCTGTGCGCCTGAAAAGGATGTATTAAGATATTTCGAGTTGTTCGTGGTCTGCACGACCGGATAGTTAATGAGTGTATCAGGGATAGCAATCCAGCCCACGGTATCCGGGTTCTGATCCAGTAAAGCGTCGAAGTCCACCAATGTATAAGGCAGGCTGTCCGTTTCGGATACTGGCGTATCCAATTCTCCAGCCGATTCGTCATAAACAACCTCGGAATAGCTGGATTGTATCTGCTCGTACTCATGTACTTCCGCATCGGCAGCAGCCCACTCAACAGCAAAATATATCACACAGCAGGCAGCGACCGCAAGCAGAATCACGACAATCAAAACAGGTCGCCGCGACATTCGTAAAGTTCTCCATATTGTTGCATGATCAGGTCCTTATCTTCTCCATCGCCCCGGATCGGCTGCATGGGCAGGATAAAGTTGATTTCCGGCAGGTACTTCTTTTCAGGATCAAGGTCGTTCAGCAATTCATTCATTCCTCTTGGATCACCCAGCGGATTCAGAAGGAACTGAAATTTGAGTCTGGGAACCATGCCGCCGTGCGTCACAAACGATACCAATACGGGAAATAGTGTTCTCATATGTGTGTTTCCTCCAATAAAAAATGAGGGGCGACCATATTTCCTGATCGCCCCTCTGCGTTAATAATCTAATCGAGATTTGCCTTTATTCGCTGATTCCGGTCTGCTTCTTCTTGTGCCGCCTATATATCAGCACCGCGCCCGCGGCTGCGCCGATTGCCACAAACAGCAACCAGAACGGAAGACCATCACGGCCTGTCTTAGCGCCGCCGCCAGTGCCGGGCGTTTCCTCCGTTACAGTCTTGACACCGATACCCACGGTCTGCGCCTGGTCGTTTATGTCGGCATGGGTGGCGATCTCCTTGCCCTTGTATTCTAGGCTTTCAAACACCACCAGCACTTTGCCCTCCAGCGTCGTGGCATTGAAAACAAACTCAACCTGCACGCTGCCGGATTTCTCTTTGGCAACAAACGTCTTCGTGGCGGTGATTTCTTTGCCATCCACCAAAACCGGTTTGCCAGTTTCCTTGTCCATGAGAACGCCCTTAAGCGTGTATTCCTCACCAACAACGAGGTTCTCGTAGGTAACAGTGTCGATGATCTTTACCGATTCCGCCACCGGGATGACCTTGTTGCCATCAGCGCCGGTCGCACTGGTTTTGATGATGACCTCTTTAAACACAACCGTCTGGCCTTCATCCTCGATGTCGGCATGGACGGCGATTTCGGCATCCTTGTAATAGAGGTTTTCAAACACAACAACCTCTTTCCCTTTCAAGCTGACAGCGTTCAGCGTAAATACCACTTCCACCCTGCCGGATGCTTCTTTCGCCACGAAGGTGGTTTCGCCGGTGATCTGCTTGCCATCAACCAAAAGCGACTCGCCTGTGGATTTATCCATCAGGGTTCCCTTGACCGTATAGGTCTTGCCCACGGC
>JAJDHD010000038.1 GCA_030266015.1 Christensenellaceae bacterium OttesenSCG-928-K19
GCAAGCTGCAACGGCGTATGGTGGACGATCTGGTGGAGCGATCAGAAGCAATCCGCAGCCGGTCGGTTGATCCAAAGTCGGACAACATGTTGAAAGTCACGAACGACGGGCGGTCGCTGGCGCTGGATGTGCGCATCATCGATCCCGATCTTCCGGATGAAGATGGCAGCAAAGTAATCGCTTGTAGGGACAATGTGTTTCGCATCTGGCAGCAGACGCAGGACGATAAGGCGGCGCAGCTCATATTCTCTGACCTCGCCACTCCCACCGGCAAGAGCTTCACTGTGTACAGTGACCTGAAAAAGAAGCTGGTGGCGTTGGGCGTACCGGAGAGTGAAATCGCGTATATCCATGAAGCAAAAACGGATGTGCAGAAAGCAAATCTGTTTGCAAAAGTGCGTAGTGGAAGCGTGCGCATATTGATGGGCAGCACTGCTAAAATGGGCGCTGGCACGAACATCCAGGACAGGCTCTATGCACTGCATCACCTGTGCGTGCCCTGGAGGCCAAGCGACCTTGCCCAGCGCGAAGGACGCATCATCAGACCCGGCAATATGTACCCCGAAGTAGAGATTTTCCGTTACATAAAAGAGCAAACTTTTGATAGTTACTCGTATCAGATCATTGAGGGTAAGCAGCGGTTTATCTCGCAGATCATGACCAACAAGCCGCCTTCCCGCCGCATGGATGACATCGACGATTCTACGCTGAATTATGCCGAGGTAAAGGCGCTGGCATCCGGTAATCCCAAGATCAAACTTAAGATGGAGCTGGATATGGACATTGCACGGTTGCAGCTTTTGAAAAACAAGCACCAGACGCAGCAGTATCGCTTGCAGGATATGAGTTCTCACTCCCTTCCACGTTCCATCCGGAATGAACAGGAAAAGATCGAGCGGTATACGGAGGATATGCAAAAGGCGCAGTCTGTGGAAGAGTTCAGCATGAGCTTGCTTGGGCAGGCGTATACGGACAAGGAGCAGGCAGGAAAAGCATTGCTTAATATTATGAAGTCCGGTGCGGCGGCTGATGAGCCCCTAAAATGCGGCAAGTACAAGCATTTTGATCTGGTGCTGGAATACAGTGCGTTCCGCAAGGAAGATCCCTATCAGCTCACGCTGGTTGGCAGCAAGTCTTACACTATCGATTTATCCAAAAGCGATACCGGCAATATCACCCGCCTCTTGAATGTGGAAAAAGGCATTGACCGGCTGATAGAAAACAGCCGGGAGAGTATTGTTGATTATGAGAAACAGATTGAAATGGCGCAGCAGGAACTCGGAAAGGCTTTTCCGCAGGAGCAGGAGCTGAAGGATAAGTTACAGGAGGTGGCGAGGCTTAATATTGAACTCGACCTGAATAACAAAGAACATGATGTACAGCCGGAGCCGGTGGAGGATATACAGCATGAACCTGTAGAACGGATTCAGAAACCAGTTGAACAGGAATATCAATATATGGAGAGGTAGAAGATATGGGAGTAGTGTTCTTTTTTCAGGCACCGGACACTTCGTAGCGTGTCTGATTCAGTCGCAAGCATCGCAAAAATATATATTTTTACAACTTGTCAGGGTGTGCCCTGATACCCCGAGCGCCTTCCGGCGCTATTTTTTTACAGAATTTTAGAATGGAAGGAGCGGGAAAGCATGTTGAAAAGAAAGAACCAAATTCTTTTTAAGTTGACCGATGAAGAATATTTTCGGTTGCACAGGCTGGCTCAGATGGCGGGTTGTACTATGTCAGCATTCATCCGTCGGTGCTGCCTGGATGAGAAGAAACATATCATAATCGACAAGGAGGTTGCCTGCAAGATATATAACGAAATGAACGCCATCGGTCGCAACATTAATATGATTGCCAGAGCCGCCAACACCTATGGGCGCGTATCAAAAAATGATGTGATGCAGCTTTTGGAATGGCAGCAGGAACTATGCCGGATTGTGGATGAAAAAATCGGGGGTGTGAAAACATAGCATGGCATACACAAAGATTCTGGTGATCAAAAATGAGCGCCATTTGAAAGCGGCGATGGATTACGCGATTACGGAAGATAAGACGCATGTGGAAGTTTTGACGGAATATATTGCGGATGAAGAAAAAACATTGAATGGGCTGCTTCAGGAGCAGTATGTTACCGGCATCAATTGCAATCCCAAAACAGCGGCTCAGAAGATGGTTGCTACCAAAGCGGCTTTCGGCAAACAGGATAAGCGTCAAGCGTACCATATCATCCAGAGCTTTGCTCCCGGCGAAGTAACGCCAGAGCTGGCACACCAGATCGGTGTGGAGTATGCCCACCGGTTTCTGAGCGATTATGAGGTTGTTATCGGCACGCATCTTGATCGTGGACATTTTCATAATCATATCCTCATAAATTCCGTATCATGCAAGACCGGTAAAAAATTTCATATCAACAAACAGGAATTCCATGAGAAGCTGCGCGGCATCAGCGATGAGCTTTGCCGGAAATATGGCTTGTCAGTAATTGAGCATAAGGATGACCGGGAGATGAGCTATGGTGAATATATGGCCCATCGCAATAAGCGGGGATTTAAGAAACAGGTAATTGCCGATGTGGAAACCTGCATCGGCAAATCCAAGTCCATCGGCGAGTTTTATGCGGCGCTGGAAAATATGGGATATCTTGTGGAAGTGAAGGGTGTGCATCCAAAAGTGCAGCCTCCGGGCAAGACCGGATTCTGGCGACTGTCCACACTTGGATACCCGAGTGAGGCGCTCATCGCCAGAATTGCCGGACAGGAGCTGCCGCAGTCTTATCGGAAGCCACAGCAGATATATTACTGTAATCGGAAATTCCAACGCCGTAAGCTGACACGCTTTGAAGCTCTGTATCTACACTATCTCTACCTGCTGGGAAAGGCCGGGCAAAAACAAAGCGCAGGAACTGTGTCTATTCAGGAATATGAAAAGTTCCTGCATTACAAAAAGCAGCTCATTTTTGTAGCAGAGAACCATATTACTGATATGGGAACATTGCATAACCTGATCGCACAAGAACAGCAGCAGGTAAAAACACTGGATATTGAGAGATTTCGCCTGACAGGTGCAGAGCGTAAGCGGCGCAAGTTGTTTGGAGCGCATGCGATTTATGAGCGCTATAAAAACATGGCGGATATCCTGCAAGGCGAACGCAAAAAGGAATTTCTGGACGCTTGCGAATATATTGAGTTGCAGGGTTTTAAAGGCCAAGAGCAGGAAGTTTCGGACATGCGCTCACGGTTGCTTAATGCCAAAGAGCAAAATCGGCAGGCGCTCCTGGATTCCAAAAAGCGATTGGGGCGGCTCAATTCAATAGACAAAGATACAAAAAAGATGCGTAGCGAAATGGAGGTGGCACGAGAGCAGAAACCGGCACAAGAAAAACAACAAAATATACAGGATAGGAAAGCGCCAGCTTATCGGGAACGATAGCGGCGCTTTTTATAGGTGATGAAATGGCAAGAAAACGATATAACTGTTTTGGCATGAAAAAGGATAACGGCAGGTGGGTATGCACCATTTTGAGTGTAACGGAGTGTGCGCACAGCCCCTGTCCTTTTTATAAATCCAGAACAAAATATATGCGGGAGCGAAAAATGTATCGAAAAAAGGAACTTGAATATTTACGAAAACGGAGGATGAAGAACAATGAGCGAACAGAATAAACCGGATGTTGTGCAGGGGTACAAGGTGCTTCAAAGCATTTCTATCGGCGGCAAGTCATATGTAATTGCAGAAAACCCGAAGGCGGTGCAGCCCTGGGTGACCTGGGTATGCCGGGAGAACAGGCTTTTCAAAAGCTATGACCACGGCCATTATTTCTCCGACTACCTCCCAGCGATGATTGACCTAACGGAACGTGTGCGGGAAGATGCGCAGATCATGCTGGATATACAGGAAAGTAATAAGGAGGCGTCGGCCATGCTACTGTCAGAGGAGCATTGTATTTCAGGCAGTCGGGATATGAATTACAAAGATCAGTACATTATTATGAATCCCGATTCCCTGCTTCCGGAATACCGGAACGCAGACAATCAACTCTATCTGGCAGTGGGTGGCTTTGGCTGTTCGCCTACTGCATCTGGCCGTGCTGTGTATTGCAAGAATCTCATTGACGGCGAAGAAGAACGCTGGGATCGGGCAAATGTACTGGGTGTTGCAGATCGATCAAAGTTGCCAGAGTGGGCGCAAAACCGAATCAAAGCTTTTGAGCAGCTGGAAATGCCTCTGGCGCGGGATAGGTAAAACACCTTGTTTGGTTGCGTTTTGTGATATACTAATTTACATGGAATGCAAGAAATGCAAATCACAAATGCACCGGCGTGCAAGCAAAGCGCCGTCTGCCATCATCGTATATGTTTGTCCGAAATGTGGCACAATCGTATATGTGGATGCCGATGGCGACCAAAAATGGGAATAGATTAGGAGAAGAAACATGAAGAAAATATTGCTCATTCTGCTTGTTCTATCAATAACGTTCTGCTTGTTCGGGTGCGTAGGCAATTCCGGCAATGGCGACGTGGATATACCATCAAATGTGTCACAGTCGCCAGAGCCTCAGCAGGAGACTGAGACAACTCCGCCGCCGGATGAAACAGAATCGCCCGAACCTATATCGTATTCCGGACCTGTTGGGACGGATATACCTCTGGAGATCAATACCGATCTTGAGCCGCCGGAAAACTGGATTCCGTTGGAGGTTGTGCATTACCTGCTGGCAACACATCTCCAACCGGAAACATATTCCGAGTACAGCGGCGGAACATATTATTATTCGTTTGACGGTCTCGTAGATGAAAACTACCAGACCCACGATTCGTTTGACGACGAAGAAGAAGTATATTATATCATTGACTTCGTAGAAATTACGGACGATGCCTACGCTATCCGGCAGGAGTATGCTGTAAACTACAGAGGCGAGGTTTATACGTTTGAATATGACAGGGGTTTCCCGGAGTTTATGGGCGTTTGGGGGCCAGGTGAGGAAGATTACCCCGAGGGCTACACGCCACCGGATGCGTAGGATAGCAGCAATATTGCCTTAAAAAATCGTTCATTCTATGTAAGGACTTATCTGCGGATGAGTCCTTTTTTCGTATTCAAATTTTGTGGAGGTAGATAATGGAAAGTGAAGTAATGAGATATGTGTTTCAGGGCGTGGAGATCACCATGCGCATGACACAGGAAGCAGCGCGAAACGCGCAGCAGGTCGTCGCGTTTTTGGCGGCGCTAATCAGAAAGAACTATGACAAAGCTGGCGTCAAATCGCTAAAAGCAATGCTCCAAACCGGGGAACCAATGGTGGTTGGTGCGATCCCGCTCGATCGAAGCAAAGAGTTTCTTGCTTTAAGTAAAAACAAAGAGGCGGGATTCCCGGCGCATGATGTAGCCCTGCCGGAGCAAAATATCCTGAATGTACTTTTTAAGAAAAAAGACATTCCAAAATTCAACAGGATTATTGAACAGATGGGGCTTGTGAAAGAGGACGTGACCGTATCAGAGTTTCAGGCGGATTCTGTGAAGGAGAGCGTGAAAAGCAAGCTGGAACGCTGCGCTGAGAAGGTCAAGGATACGGAGCGGGTCGCACGGGATCGGCAGAAGGAAGTAGTTAGAGCTGCAAAGGAAGGAAAGGCCCGATGAGCGCGGGAGGTGGAGTATGCAGAAACATTCTGTAAAGCAGGCGCTCATCACATGGGCTGCGCTGCTTGGCGGGCTGCTATGGCTGTGCGGGAAGATCGCCATGACAATAACGCCGGGGGTAACGCTGGAGAACTTCGGCGACCGATTCGCTGAAAATTGTATCAATATATTCCGGTTTGAAGCCACTGCATGGACAGCGGCTTTTTTGTTTGGCGCGGTAGTGATCTGGTTGATTGCCCTGGCGTACTATCTTGTACGAACCGGACAGTACATGCCGGGCAAGGAGCACGGCAGCGCAAAGTGGGGCGATATCCGGCAGACCAACGCTGCCCTCATGAGCAAGATCGACGATCAAAACATCATATTGTCAAAAAACATCCGCGTGGATATGCGTACGCAGAAGATTGGCAATGTGAATACGCTTGTGATCGGTGGCAGCGGCAGCGGCAAAACGAGGTTCTGGGTGAAGCCCAACCTGCTCAATCTGAACGCCTCATATTTTGTCGTCGATCCTGCCGGCGAGCTACTGCGGGATCTCGGCTGGGTATTTGAGCGCAATGGTTATGAAATCAAAGTCATCAACACCATCGATCTCAAAAAAAGCAACCGATACAACCCGTTCAAATATCTGCAAAATGAACAGGACGTATATTCTATGGTAAACATTCTGATGAAAAACACCAGGGAGGCAGAATCAAAATCACAGGATGCGTTCTGGGACGAGGCAGCTACGCTACTGCTCCAGTCGCTGATGATGTATCTTTTCTACGAAGCGCCGGAGTATGAGCAGAACATCCCCATGATGATGCATATGCTGGACATGCTCTCTGTAAAGGAAACGGATACGTCAAAAAAATCCGCGCTGGATCATTTGTTTGACGAGCTTATGGAAGACGAACCAAGGCATATTGCCGTCCGGCTGTACAATGCGTTCCGGCAAAAAGCGCCGGGGAAAACGGCGCTGTCAGTGCTCATCACAATTGAGGCCCGCCTCAACATGATGTATATCGGGTCGGTGCAGGATTTCTTCAGCGAGGATGAGTTGGAGTTAGAACAATTCGGGGAACGTAAAACGATCATATTTGCGCAGATCTCCGATGCGGAAAGCTCATTCAACTTCATTGTGACCATGCTCTACTCGCAGCTGTTCCTGTATACCTACCGCCGTGCGGACGGCGTACATGACGGCAAGCTGCCTGTGCCCGTCACTTTGGTGTTCGATGAATTTGCCAACTGTGCGCTCCCCAAGGAGTTCACGAATAAGCTCACTACCTGCCGTAAGCGTAACATCAATATGGTGATATTGCTGCAAGCGGTCTCTCAGCTCAAAAAAATATTTAAGGACGACTGGGAGACGGTGGTGGGCACATGCGGCCTGCGAGTGTATCTTGGCGGTGAGGAGCCTAGCACGCACGAGAGCATGTCCAGGCAGATCGGGCGGGCAACGGTAAAGTATGACACATTCCAAAAGAATATGCGTGACTACACAACCAACATGCAATCCACCGGGCGCGACTTAATGACGCTGGATGAAGTACGGTCAATGGACAGGGATGATTGCCTGGTGTTCATCCAGCACCATAAGCCATTGATGGATAAAAAATATGACCTGTCAAATCACAAGAGAATCGTGCATACCGCCGATGGAAAAGCGCCCAAATATGTTTTTGATCCTAAAACATATCTGGAGCGAAAAGAAGGGATGGCAAGACTCAATAGAATGTTTTTCCCGGACGGCGGCATTCTGTACCTTCCTGTCAATGTCACCATTATCGCGCCGGGAGAGGTCGATGAAAACTATGTATCCCAAATGAGGAGGAATTAAAAATGCTAAATTGTATGTTCCGTTGGATGACTGTTCAAAGCAAGGCTCTATCAAAAGAACAGGCTCCGGTCAGCAATGCCAGCGAAAAAGCAGCGTTAAGCGAATCACAAAATCAAACCAACGATCAAAAAACAAAGGAGACAGATGACAATGAAAAAAATGAATAAGAAAGCTTTTGTAGTCGCGGCGATTATCGCCGCTTTTTTTGTACCCTCTACCGCTCTGGCGGCGCAGGAAGGCATGGATCCCATCCAGGCGATCAGTAACCTCACCACCTTCATATTGAACATCGTAACGGCAATAGGCGTCATCGCCCTAATCTGGGGAGCTGTACAGCTGGCTCTTGCATTGAAAAGCCAGGATGCATCCCAACGTACTAACGCCATACTGTTCATCGCCGGTGGCGCAATCATGATCGGCGTGAAGTTCGTGCTCCAGGCAATCGGTGTGTCGCTATGAAACAGCCTAAGTTTATCCGAAAGCGAGGTGGCGGAGTGTGGAACAAGGCGTAGTAAATCTGATACAGGCGGCAATAGACTTTCTTAATAACTGCTTTGCGGATATGCGAGTGCATCTTCAGACAACGCCGGATAGTTTTGCCGGTGGCGCTCCGTGGAGCGCCGTCACAGCAATCAACTCCGCAATCCAGGGCGTGGGATATGGCCTTCTCGTGCTGTTTTTTCTGATGTCGTTCTTTAAGACCACCAGTAACTTTAAGGAAATATCCTTGCAACAGTGCATTGGCTGGATTGTGCGGTTCATACTCGCCAAGGTGCTGATCGACTACGGCATCCAGATACTGAATTTCTTTATCAGTATCGCTATGGGTGTGAACAGCGAGATATTTGCGAATGCCGGGAGCTTTGAGTTTGCGCAGATGCCGCAGGAAGTGCTGGACGTGGTGGCGCAGATGGAAGGAGCCGCATGGTATGAGCGAATCGGCTCATTCTTCCAGACCATTCCTATGTATATCGTGGGCGGTCTTGGCATGCTGGTGATCTGGGTATGCGGTGTAATCATGATTGTGACCGTATACCTGCGGTTCTTCAAGCTATTCATCATGTCGGCAATCGCGCCGCTGCCGCTTGCTACATTCGGCAGCAGCGAGACCAGCGGAACGGGCAAGCATTTTCTAAAAGCCTATGCCGCTGTGTGCCTGGAGATATGTGTGGTGGCGCTCGCCATCATCATATTCAACGCGGTCGCGGGATCGGGCTCCTTTATCTTCCCGTCCTGGGGAGATAACAACAGCAGCATCAATGCGGAGTTCTGGGACACGATGATGAATTATCTTTTCAAAATCGTGCTGCAAACCGTATTGCTGACAGTAACCGTAACATCGTCCAGCAAAATTATAAAAGAAGTGATTGGAGTATAGGGCTATGAATAAGATGAAAACCCAAACCATAATCAATATTCCAGACTATGAGGAAAACATCGCGGCGGGCATGACGCTCCGGCAGATACTGTTATCTGTCCTGGGCGTGGTTGCTGTGGTGGCCTCATACATTTGGACAAATGGAAGCATGCACATGCAGGCGGCAAGCTATATCTCCATCGGAGTGGGGTTGCCCTGCTTCCTGTTTGCTTTTGCCAAACCAAAGGGCAAGAGGCTGGAGCGGTTTTTACTGATCTGGCTGCGCTTCCAGCTATCCAACAGAAAACGTGTGTTCAGAGCAGAAAACACCATGTATCACGCGGTTTTCGATCCCATTAAACAAAAAAAGGAGAAGAAAAATGCCAAAGTGGATAAAAAGAAACAGTAAGCCTTTATGCACATTCCCCCGGTCAACGCAGCGTACCATCCCTATCAAAAAGCTGTGGCCGGGCGGCGTTTATGAGCATAATGGCGAGTTCACCATGAGCGGGCGGTTTGAGGATATTAACTACCAGGCCGCATCAGTGGATGATAAGGAACGTATGCTGGGTGCGTACGAAGAAATCATCAAAGCCAACGATATCGACAAACGGTTTAAGGTAACGCTACTGAACCGGCTGGTGAATGAAAAGAGCATATCAGAGGATATCTCGCTTGCCGATGCCGGTGACGGGTATGACGACCTTCGGGGCGAGCTTAACGATGTCAATTATGCCCGAGCAACCGAGGGTAACAACAATATCGTACGGGAAAAATATTTTACCATCGCCACAAAAGCCAAACGATATGACGATACAAAATCCTGGTTCAACCGTGTGGAGAGCACGCTCATGACGAACTTCTCGGTGCTGGGCAGTGGCTTTGCCCGGCTTTCCGGTGAAGAACGTCTGCGAGTGCTACATGATTTCTTTCGGCCTGACGAGCAGGAACACTTTAATGTTGACCTTGATGCGGAACGCCTGAAAGGTCACAGCATCATAGACAGTATTGCTCCGGATGGAATGAAATTCGAGGAAACATACTTCCGCATCGGGCGTAAGTATGGGCGGGCGCTGAAGCTGGCGACATATCCCGCGACATTGCAGGATACCATGATCACCGAGCTTATGAGCCTACCCAAGCAAATGGCGCTGTCTATCGACATGATATCCGAGGACAAAGCGGTATCGCTTGATACTGTTGGCAAGAAGTATACCGAGGTGGCGTCGCAGATCAAGAATGCCAGCCGCAAAGATTTGGCGAGTGGCGACGTTTCCATGACAATATCGCCGTTGCTTATGGAGCAGAAAACCGGCTTTGAAGAAATTCGGGATTTGCTCATGAACTACGACCAGCGCATCGAATGGGTGCAGATTAATATGGTACACATGGCGGACAGCCTGGAGGAACTTAACAACGATACAGATACGCTCCGTTCTATCTGGCAGTCATACATGTGCAAGTTTGTGGTATGTGAATTTGAGCAGGAACAGGCGCTGAATACCGCCCTGCCTTATGGACTATCCTACACGGACGAATGGCGCACGCTAACATCCGCCAACTGCGCCACGCTCATGCCTTTTATGACAAAGGAGATATGGGACAAGAAGGGCGTGATCTATGGGCTGAATACCATCAGCAAAAACCTTGTGATGGCAGACCGGCGTTCACTCTTAAACGGTAACGCATTTGTATTGGGCGTGCCCGGTTCCGGCAAGAGCTTCATATCCAAGTATGAACTGGCGAATGTATTTCTATCCACAGATGATGACATCATCATACTTGACCCGGAAGCTGAGTTCTTTTCGCTGGTGCACCTCTTAGGCGGCGCTGTTATCCGGCTTGCGTCCGGCTCCGACACATTCATCAATGCAATGGATGTGCTGAAACATGGACGGTCTGATGATGACGATCCGGTGCGTATCAAGTGCGACTTTATACTGACGCTGGTGGAAAAGGCGCTCGGTAGCCTGACCGGACAGCAACGCACCTTTGTTGATCGCTGTACGCGCGAACTGCTGACGGATTCTGCCAAGACCGGCAAGGTGGTTACGTTGCTTGATTTGTATAACAAGCTTAAAGCCATGCGCAACAAGGAAGCAAAAGAGGTTGCAACCTGTCTGGAGCTTTATGTTCTTGGTTCGCTCAACAACTTCGCGCAGCCCACCAATGTTGACCTGAATAACCGGCTCATCTGCTTTGATATCCGCGACCTTGGCGAACAGAGCAAGGGACTTGCCATGCTAATCACATTGGATGCCATACAAAATCGCGTGGCAGAAAACCGCAAGCGTGGTCGCCGTACATGGATCTACATTGACGAAATCTGGATGATGTACCGTGAGGAATATACCGCCAACTTCTTTGACCAGTTCTGGCGGCGCATTCGTAAGTATGGTGCTCTTGGTGTGGGTATCACGCAAAATGTATCATCCATGTTGGAATCCGCGCACGGGCGGGATATGTTGTCAAACTCCGAATTCCTGCTCATGTTTAACCAGGCTGCAAGCGACAGGGGCGAGCTGGCGAAACTACTCAACATATCTGATGCGCAGAGGAAATATATTGAGAATGCGCCAGCCGGATGCGGGCTGATGCGGCGGTCATCCGTTATTATTCCGTTTGATTCCACATTTGATAGGAACACGCGGCTCTACCAGGCCATTACAACGAAAATCGAGGAGGTTGCCCATGGTTAGCAGACAGAAAATGATGTCGTCAGGAATAAATTCGTTTTCCGAGCGGCTGTATGCGCGATGGAAAACAACATCTAACAGGGAGAGCCCACGACGCTGTGAGCATGAGCCAAGCCGATCAAAAAATCGGCGAGGCCATAGCGAATGCGGATGTAATCCCTTTCGTGAAGCGGCGGTAGCCGCGCAACTTGGTGATGAGGTGCAGAGAAGTGGATAAGAAGAATTCATTGCAGCGGTTTGCGCAGGTAAGATGGCGCAACCGAAAGAAGTCGGGCGAAAACATTTCTCCCACGCATACTATCGATACGCACGCGGGGCTGGATGCCCCGCGTGCTGCTTTGTATGCCGTTCAGCGCAAGGCGCAGCATACGGATGAAGCCAATCCGGAAAACGCTGCCGTTGATGATGCAAAGCAGGATAGCAAGGATGCTTTGGATGCAGCTTCGACCGGCATGCAAACGATTATCCGGAAGAATCTGCGGGAAAAGATATTCCAGAATGAGCAGGCAAGATCAGGTCGGAAATCTGACAACAAGCATCATTTTGCACAAAACCAGTCGGAAACGCCGGTGAGCCAGCAATCTGCTGATAATACGGGGGGCAACATATGGAATGCCCCGCAGCGGGAAAAAAGTATGTATCAGCATTCCGATAACAAAGCGCTATCCTGCTATTCGACCGAAAAGCCGAAGCCAGCTAGCAGAGGAAGAATCAGCCAGCGAGAGCAAACAATAAGGCAGATTGCGGCGCGTACCGCGCAGCGGCAGGCGAAAGCCACAGGCAAGGCTGCTGCGCGATCAGCAAAGGGCGCGACCAAAGCCGCATCGCGCGGTGTAAAAGCTGTGGCGAAAGGTGCGTCATCCCTAGGCAAAAAACTCCTCGCCGCTATTGTAGTGGCATGGCCAGTATTTCTGATTCTGCTGATTGTTGTAATTCTTTTAGTCATATTCATCTCACCAATGGGTATTTTCTATTCCAACAATGAAGATAATCCGAACCAGGTTGGCGAGATGGTGCCGCAGATAGAAGATGAATGGCTGGATTCGCTTGCAGCTACAAGAAAAGAATATGAAGATCAGGGATACACGGTAACAGTGAATTACGGTGTGGCTTCCGGCGATGACAGCTCCCGCGTCAACAACTGGAAGGATTGTCTGGCGCTCTATGCTGTGCATAAGAGCGGCGGTGAAATGGCTACGCTGGTATTTGATGATACTGATAGAACTTCCATCCACGAACTGTTCTTCAACATGAACCCCATTTCTGTCGAAACGCGAACGGAAACCATTGAAACAGAAGTGGAACAGGAGGTTGAGAAAACAAAGTGGGTTTGGAATGGCAAGAAGTTTGAGCAGATAACTTATACCGAAACGGAAATCGTGGTTGAGACCGAAGAAATACATTACGCCGACATCTGGGTGCAGAACCTGCGTTATGTGCAGATGCTGGATCAGTATCCGTTATCCGAAGATGAGCGAGGTATGGTTGATTTCCTGCTGGATTACCAGCATGATCCGCTTTGGAAAGAGCTTGGCATCTCCTTATTATCCGACGACGTATACGTTGGTGATATTTCTGATTTGATTAAAGATTTGCCGCCCGGACAGTTTGGTACTGCGATAGTAGAACTGGCGCTCTCTCGCCTGGGGCATCCGTACAGCATGGACTACCGGGGCCAGGGAAATTACATTGATTGTTCCGGGCTAACACAGTGGTGTTATGCGCAGGTGAATATTTCTCTGCCGTGGACTGCCGCCGACCAGGCCAAGTGGTGCGCGGATAACGGCAAGGTCATTGACGCTGCCGCAGCTCAACCCGGCGACCTTATTTTTTATACATCAAACAGCGCCAGGGTAGCGGATCGCTATATGAAGATCGGGCATGTTGGTATCTATGCAGGAAACGGTATGATGGTAGACGCTTCCAGCTCCAAAGGTTGCGTAGTATACAGAGCCGTTTACGGCAGTCCGGTGATGTGGGCGAGACCTTAAATTTGTGTTTGGAATCTACGGGGGCAGGTCAGGTATAAAAATTGCGCCTTTATGAGGGTGAACTATTCTAACGTGTTTTATATAATAATTTATTTCTCGCCTTCTATTCTCGCACATTCTCATCTTGCTGAACAGGTGGACTTATATTTTACGCTTACCTTTGAAGCATGGAAAAAGCAAAAAGGACTTAGAGAATAACTGCTAAACAAATACCCGCTCCCGGCTACCACAACAGCCGGGCGGCGGGCATATTTTCTCATTGCTGCGCATTCCAATATCATTTCGTATCACGCAAGAGTTCAGTTCATAGAATATGCCGTAGCAGGAAGAAGCCGCAAGCGCACATTGTGAACAACACCGGCCTTCCCCACAATATTGCTTGTCTCGTCTTTACCCAGCCAGCGATATATTACTTATCACCCATAACTTTTCAGAAGATATATTTAATCTTCCTCCGTAAAAAAACCGCGCAGCAACCTGCCGCGCGGGGTGTGTAGTGCGTTATGGCTTTTGCGTAGCTGTAATGGTTATATACTGTGGTGGTGGGGCGGGGTTGTTAGAAATTTCAAACTCTTCAGTCCCCGTCCAGTCCGTCCCCGGCAGATAATAAATCCCCGTAAGACCAGTGCATCCCCAAAAAGCATCGAGTGCTAGTGTCGTGGGCTTATTGCCAAGGAATGTAACGCTTGTCAGTAAAGGATTCCGTGCAAAAGCATCTGTTCCAAGTGTCGTCACTGATGCCGGAATTTCAAGCGTGCCCGTCAGGAGGGTGCAACCATAGAACGCACCCTGTCCTATACTTTGCAGCGTATCAGGCAATATAACGCTTGTTATAGCCTCGTTATTTAAAAATGCATCTTGTGCAATAGATGTCACCGCGACGCCGTCTACCACACCGGGGATGACGACCGCGCCCTGTACTCCAGACAGTTCCGTACCCCATTTAACAATGCCATTCTCTATGGTAATCTTTGTTTCGTTTAAATAGCTCGCCGAGTCCACAGAGAACACAGCGTACAACGTGGTGTCGCCCGTGATGTTGAATGTGTAGTTTGCCCCGGCATCCGCGCCGCCATCCTGTACCGCCGCTGCTGAAAGGTCGTCAGTAGTTACCCACTTGAGGAATTCATAGGGGGCTATGGCAGTCGCAGTAACGGTTGCGGAAGCGCCCGGACGGTAGCTCGCTTGCTGGTTCTGTATGCTGACGCTGCCCGAACCGGAGCCGCATACCGTGACAACATTAACGCTTAATGTATGCCTTGCGCCTTGATATACCGCTACGGTTTGCGGCCCTGTCAATATGTTATAATTACCAAAATCGCCTACACTGACAAATACGTCGCCCTCCGCTGTCACATCGTCAAGCGCAATCGTCCATGTTGTGCCGGAGCCTGTGAGCGCACCCTTAATGGCAGCACCGGTATCGTCTGCGATGGTAATGTTGCCTGCCGTCAAGCCCGTCACGGCTTGGCTGAACGTAAGGACAATGCCCGTGCTGTCAGTTGCATTACTCGTACCGCCTGTCTGCACTGCCGTGAAGGTAACATCCGCCACCTCCCGTTCAATCGTAAAGTCCGTTTCTCCAATGTTTTGCGTGCCACCGTCGTTGAATGTTAAAGAAAGCGTATATACGCCGTTCGGCAGCGTTTTAAGAAAATCGGCATACAGCGTAATCACCACGCTGCCGCTTTTCGCGTCGCCCGCATCACCCGTGTAGCTGGGGTAGGAAAGCAGTATTTTTGCGCCGCCGTCTGTTTTGGTTTGCCCCATTTCCACGCCGTTCAACGTCACTTTGGCAAGGTTCACAAACTCGCCCCGGAAAGAAAATACCGCGTCCTTGCCGTCATCGGGGTTTATCGCGCCCGTAGGCTGGTCGATTACGCTGTGGTCGCTATCGTCCCATTTGTAGGTCGTTTTTGCGGAGACTGTCTTGCTCACGCCGCCCACTGTGATTGCTTCGCTGACTGTAAAAGATTTATCCGTTGTCGCGGCAAGCGCCGTTGCTCCCGGCATCACAGCGCACAGAGCAAGCACAAGGCACAGCAACAGCGATAGGAATTTTGTGGCTGCCCGCTTCTTCTTATATACCAAAACGCCTATCACCGCAGCCGCAGCTATCGCTATTCCAATCCACAGGAAAAGCAGCGAACCGTCGCCCGTCTTTGGCGATACGCCGGATGTGGTTGTTGTTGCCGCAGCCGCCGCCGTAGCGGTAAGGGTATATTCCTTTGTTTCGCCCGCCGCCATTGTTCCAATATCAATGCTGCTCAGCCCTGTGGCAAGGCTCAATCCGTCCGACAGCGTTATATCTACCTTTACATCCGGAACGGCAAAGGCATTTGTGTTGGTCGCTTTGACATTGACCGTCACCGTATCGCCCGCGTTATAGCTTGCTTTATCCGTTGTAAGCGCGGCGGAAATACCGTCCTGCGTTCCCGTCGCCGCAAGCGCGGTTGTTGGCACAAGCACAAGCAAAAGCACCGCGATTATTATTACTGAAAACAACCTTTTTGGATTTTTCATATGCAATCCCCTTTTTGGTTCTCTCAAAATGAATATACTCACATTATTCTACGCAAAGTATACAACAGAAACGGTGGTTTTACAACATTTTTACGCTGTTGGGTGCATACAAACAATCTCGGCAATGCCAAGCAAACTCTATTTCTGATTCATCGATGATAAGTATACTATTTTCAACCGAGTGATTGTAAAGGTATTGTTAGCATTATCTATCGCATAACAGGTAAATTTGATGCATATCCCTGCTCCCGATTTGTTGACGTATAACATGATAATTTCTGTTAAAAATTGTTACGTGTCATTTTTTACCATTCTCTCTAAGATTGCATTTTGGGTTTGCAGGAAAAATGTATGGTGTTTTATTCGCATTTGAATATGTGCTGTTCTATTTACACTTACTAATGGTCAATGAGTAGTGTAGAATCAAAGAATGCCAGCCATATGATTTAAAAAAAACCCTCACAAAAAAGGAGCGTTGATGCTCATCGGCGCTCCTTTGATGCTATATGAGTCAACTTGGTTTGAAGTGTTCAATAATCAGTTTTCGTCCGCCTGTGTCGGTAAATTATTGTCCCAATAATACTTATGCTCGCGATCATACAAAGCGCAACCCAAAAGCTTATATTGTTTTCGTCGTTCGTTTTGGGGCTGGAGCCTTTTGTGGTAGGTTTGTCTATTGAAGTTGTTGTTGGTGCTGTTTGGGCCGGTGTTTCATGCGCGCCCTTTTTCACTGTGAACTGTAAATTGCCCATACTTTCTACACCGCCGTCGTTAAACACAACATCCAGCTTATACACGCCATCTGGCAATGTATGCAAAAATTCTTTGTACAGTGTCACCACTACACTGCCCGCCCTTACGTCGCCTGCAATGCCGCTGTAGTTCCCATAAGTCAGCCCAGCTGATGAGATGGTTTTGTTCGTCTGTTCCATCTCCTTGCCATTAAGCAATATGCGTGCAAGGTTGATATACTCTCCGTTGAACGTAAACACTGCATCCTTGTTAGTGTCAATGGGGGTGTTTGGATCAGGTGGGTTTTGAGGGTCGTGATTCACTAGTACAGCGCCCACAGCGAGGGGGTTTGTTTGCGCGGTGTGGCCGTTTACCGTCAGCACCATGGGCTTGCCGTCCTGCGCCGTCGTTAGTGCGGTACCATGGGCAATAACTTCGCCGTTGCACTGGATAGAAATGCCCCAGGCGCCAAACTCCGCATATCCCACGGTCTTGGTGCTACCGTCGCTGAGTGTTAGCGTCACCGAAAGCCCGGTCAAATTCAGCGCGTCCCCCACCACGTAACTCAGAAGGCTTGGCTGGCTTACCACCGTGATGCCACTGACCGTTGCGCCAGTGTTTGTTCCAGTGACGGTGCAGATTGCGTTCACAGTGGCGGCCACTGTGGTGGTGTAGGCGTTGGCTGTGCCGCTGGCTGTGCCGCTCCAGGCGTAGGTGTAGGTGGTGGCTCCTTGGCCGGTGGCCGTTACAATCAGCGTTTTGCCGCCCATTACAACCGCGCCGCTAGCCACATTCTGGCCGTCATAGCGTGCGGAAATCGAACTGCCTGCCGCATCGTTTGCATTGTTTACCGAATAGGTTATTGTGTAGTACTGCAATGTAAGGCCGCCGTTCGCGTTCGATATGGTGATGTTCTGGCCGGAATACATTGCCCCCTCATACACCTTCCACACGCCGTTCGGCACGGTAGCGGTAAGGCTTGCGCCTGTGCCTGTCAATGCATAGGTCACGGTTTCGTCGGTAATTAGCTTGAGGGTGAAACTCTTGCCGTGGGCAGGCCACGCAGCAGCATCCTTGTTCACGGTGAGGGTTGCGGTATAGGTGGGGACATATGCATTGATCGTCAGTAAAACAGCATCGCTGGGCAGCGTATTGGTGGCACCCGCTACACGCACTTCGTAGTTGCCCGGCTTAAGGTTATTCACAGATGTGCCTGAAATAGAAGTCCAGCTATTTGCACTGGCCAACCTGTATTCCATAGCAGTGTTCACGCCGGTTATAGTCCCATCGTTCGCGTCAGTTGCTGTTTCATCGGTTTTGCCCACACCGTTTGGCGCGATTGCCTGGGACAATGGAATCACCTGCGGGTCAGAATCGGAGGTTGTAGTGCCATTGCCCGACTGAACGACACGGATGCCTTGCGTGGTACTTAATGGATACAACGAAAGGTCAACCGATGTACCGGCGCAAGTGGAATACGTTGCCCCACCGTTTATGGAGAACTTCATGCCTGCTGTTACACCAGTGAGTTGCATTGTGGCGCCGTTGAAGGCGGCGGTTGGAGTTGATTCTTTTGTCCACGCTCTGTACACCACAACATTCTGCGGAGTGGTTTTAACTGTGAACGAATTGAAATCACTGATGTCGATGGTCACATTCTCGCCGTTGGCAGCGGTTATATTTTCGATGCCGATAGTCCATATGGCGCCATACTGAACGAGCGAATCAGCCTTTTTGTCCGCACCCGTTATCGTAATATTATCTAGGGAAAGGCCGCTCACTTCCTGATTGAATGTGATTCTGATTCCAGTGCTATCAGCTGTTGTCGAAGCGCCGCCTGTCTGCTCTGCCGTGTAAGTAACATCGGCAGCTGGAGGTACCGCCGGAGTTCCTGTGGTGGTTGCCGCCGCACTCGTTCCCTTTTCGTTTTTCGCACGCACCTTAACGGTGTATGTAGTGCCATTTACGAGGCTCCCTTTATTAACGGATACCGTATTTGACCCGGAAAAAGGAATAGTCTGCCAGTAATCTGTGCCGTCACTAGTAACAGACATCTCATATCCGTGGGTTATTATTGTACTTGCACCTTCTGGAGCCGTCCATCTAATCGCCAGCAGCTGGTCGCCAGCGGTGGCGGTGAGATTCGTAGGCGCTCCGGGCGGCGATGATACAAATGCCAGTTCCTCAGTTTCATTCTCATTACTGATGGTTGTCTCTCCAAAGGTTACACCCGTGCAATATTTGTTGCCGTAAGCTCCTTTGGGAATCTTAATCTGGTATGTACCGGGCTCCACGGTAAAGCTATATGAACCGTCTGCCCCACTGGTGGTTGTCATAGTATTTAGTCCATTTTTAAAAAGCTGTATCGTTACGCCGGAAAGCGCGGTTCCATCTTCCTGTACCTTTCCCGAAAGGGTGTAGGTTCCCGGCGGCGAGCCAGGCTCCATGCTCACATCCACATCTTCGATATTGCTTCCGGAAATTGTTGCGGGTTGCCTTCCCTCTATGTAATACTGAGACCTATATGTAACCGGCGGTACAACAACTGTGTATTCTCCATTTTCTAAGCCCGTAAAGAGATATTTGCCTGACGAGGTGATGGCAGACGCAATCTGGTTCCCGTCACTATCGTAAAGTTCCACAGACACGTTATCGAAAAAATCCGACATACTTCTGACATATCCAGAAAGCATATAGGTTCCTGCGGGGGTGCTCCGTGTTAATCCCATATCCACATTATCCTGGTCGCTGTCAATAATTGTTGTTTCTTTACTTAACCCCTGATAATATCTCTCTTCTGGCTCGCTAGATAATATTGCATATGTGCCTTCAGCAACCACTACAGTATACGTACCGGGAGCGAGGTCGTTAAAAGAGAACGTTCCCAGTTGGTTAGTTGTCATAGAGGCTATCTTTTCATTGCTACTATTGTAAAGGTCAACCGTCACATAACTTATCATCGTAGAGCTCCAAGCCTCCCTTACGTTCCCCATGATAGAATAAAGGCCTTCACCTAATATGTTCGCCAGGATTCGAGCGCCGCCTTTCGGCAAATCGCTCTCTCCCGGTTGGTTACTGTTCGATTGGATATCTTTGGATTCGCCGTCTTGGGGGGGCTGCACAGGCAGCCCCCCGCAGGCTTCATTGTGCTGGTGGGTGCAGGGCACGGCCTCTCTATAACCGCAGGTACCATCGTGCTCGGTATGGTTGCAGGGGTTGCCTGACACGGCGGGTGCATAGACGCAGCCCTCCATGTGGGCACCCTCCTCGCAGGCCATATCACAGAGCACATCATAAGTCCCCTTGCTATGGCCGCAGGCGGCGTCATGCGCGTGGGTGCAGGGGGTAGCCTCGGTAAAACCGCAGGTATTATTGTGGGTGTGGGCGCAATTCCCCCCTTGTCCGTTATCTGCGGCAAACACCGTTAAAGGCATCACCGCCAACAGTATGACAAGCACCAGTAATAGCGCTCTACCGATGTTTTTGTTCATCCTTTTTTCTCCCTTCACCCTTACAAATGTCCTATCATAAACAAAAAGACAAAATCTTCTGTTTCTCATTATATCACGTATGCAGGGCATTTTGCAGTAAAAACCTCATACTTCTCATAATTGTAAAGTAAAATATTTTGTTACGCTACAAATTCTAGCTTACCGAAGTATATATACCAACAGCAAAACCCTTATTATTAATGAGCCCTTTTTGAATGTATGTGTCGTCGTATCCAGTATACCCTCCCAAACATGGAAAAAATA
>JAJDHD010000039.1 GCA_030266015.1 Christensenellaceae bacterium OttesenSCG-928-K19
CTCCTGTTTTTAGGCGGGGCGGTTTACGCGGGGAGCATCAATGGCAAGCTGAAAAAATTCCTGAAAAACCTGCCGGACGGCCAAGTGAAGTCCATCGCGTTATTCAGCACGGCAGCAGGGGAAAAAGGCATCCGCCTCAAGGTGGAAAAGGTGCTGCGCGGGAAAAACATCGCCCTTCTGGAGCGGGAATTCCACGCGGCATCCGGCGACCTGAAGGACAATGCGGAAAAAATAAAAGAAGCGGCGGCGCAGTTTGCGCGGGACATAGCCGAGCAATGATGGGAAGAACCCAGTCATGAAAATAAAAGCAGCCTGCGTTTGCCGGGCTGTTTTTTATATGCGCCTGAAATCCTCCCTTGCGTTCTTGGGGCGTCACGCGAAAAATGATTGTGCTATGGTTTTTTTACATTGGTATAGATGATATTGAATAACAGCCCCAGAATAATAAGGACAGCAATGATAAGCCCCGCACGTAAAGCAAACAGGCTGAGCTCGTATAGCATGGGGCTTTCCAGCGCGCCAGCCTGATATCCGATGGCAATGATGACGCCTGCCATGACAATACAAACAGCAAGCAAAATAATAGTAAAAGAGATTCGATTGACCATGCGTTCCATGCTTTGTTCCAGTTTATCCAGATCCTTTACACGCATTTCCACTGCAAAGTCGTTTTCTTCGCTCTTGCGCATCAGGTTAAGGAAAAAAGCGGGCACCGATTTCGCAAGGTCTACCAGGTCGGTAACTCCGCTGTGCAGTCCGTCCTTAAAACGCTTGGAGCGAAGTGTGCTTGTTTCCAGCTTGGCAAGGGTGTCCCGCGCCACATCTAAGATACTGGTTTTGGGGTCAAGATCCTCAATAATGCCCTGCATGGTGCCCAGCGCCTTGGCCACGAGCGTGAATTCGGCCGGGACTTTCATTTTATACTCACTGGCAAGCATAAATACGCTGTAGAACACTTGTGCCACATTAACGCCGCCCACAGGCTTGTAAAGGTATTCATCCAGTAGCCCGCCCAATGTTTTATAAAACTGGCGTTGGTTCACATTGGCATTGGCAAGGTCCATGTCCATTATAGTTTGGCCCACCTTGCGCACATTTTGTGTGGCGAGCCCGAGTATCATATCCGAAAGCTGCTCACGGAAGCGTCCGCCAAGCTGCCCTGCCATCCCAAGGTCGATAAATTCGATTTGCGTGCCGCTGTGTGTGATCATTACATTGCCGGGATGTGGGTCTGCATGGAAAAAGCCGTCTATCAAAATCTGGTGGATCATGGAGTCGATAAAGTCCCGTGCGATCTGTGGCTTGTTTGCGCCAACCGCGTTCAGCGATGCTATATCGCTTATCTTTATGCCATCTACATAATCCATTGTGAGTATTTTTGAGGTAGTGTAAATCCAGCGCACCTTTGGCGCGGAAACACGTTGCTGGCCGGAGAGGTTTGTGCGGAAACGGTCGATATTCTCTCCCTCGTGCACAAAATCCATTTCCTGCTGCATCACCCGCTTCAGCTCGTTCACCATACCTTCAAAATCATATAGCTTGCCATATTTGGTGTGCTTGTCCACAAACCGCGCAAGCTTTTGCAATATAGCAAGGTCGGTCTCTATAAGGGAAAGCACGCCGGGGCGTTGTACCTTTACGGCTACGTGGTCGCCGGAGTGCAGGCGCGCGCTATATACTTGGGATACTGAGGCCGATGCGGCAGGTTTCTTGTCAAAATCTAAAAAAATGTTTTCTATGGTATCCTGTAATTCGGTTTCTATCAGCTCACGTGCCAGGTCAAACGAAAAAGGCGAAACATGATCCTGCAGTTTTTGCAGCTCACGTGATACGCTTGCGGGTATAATATCCGTGCGCGTGGAGAGGATCTGACCCAGCTTTACGAAAGTAGGGCCAAGCTGCTCACAAGAAATACGGATTCGCTCTGGAATAGAAGGTGTTCCGTCCTTTGTCTGCTGGTTCAATTGCTTTTGCGGATTGCGTGTGATCGCTGTTTTTACAAAAATAAAACCAAGCCCATTCCTACCAAGGACGGACATGATTTCCCGAAAGCGCTTTAAATTCAAACTGCTACGTGATTGGCTACTAATGGCATTGCCCCCCTGGTTGGCACACAAAAATCAACAGGCTTGCCCCGCTGGTTTACCTACAATAAGGAAGCGCCCCGGAGGGCGGGTATTAACGCGCAAGGATGCGCGAATGCCGCGGGCACCATGAAAGGCGCAGAAGCGGCAGATCCTGCATGTGTAGTGAAAACGAAAAGGGTGAATTTTTAAAGAAAAGCTCAGCCGTTCTTATCTTTATCCAGCTCTTCGCGGACAATAGCGCGGATATCTTCTTTGGTAAGCCCGCCGGAAAACCCCATATCCTGCGTGGTCTTCTTCACCTCATCGGTGACGTACTTCTTGATTTCCTCACGCTGTTCCTCGCCCTTTTGAATGAGTTCGTGGGTAATGCCTTGAGCGTCTTTCTTTTCTACTTTGCCCACATCTACCATTTTTTCCACAAACGACTCGATCTTTTCCCTGGAATACGCAAACAATCCAAACCCAAGGTTCAACGTATCCTCAAAAATATTTGACATTCTTTTGTCCTCCGTTCGTTTGGTTGGATATTACCATGCTTACATTATAACGCTTGATGCGGAATTTGCAAAGCGAATATTCAGACGATGTTATGGACAATGAAATAATCGCACGCGGTATTGAGCATCTCTTCATAAGTATTGAATTCCGTATTCTGCCTTACAAACGGGTCGGCTTCATCCGGCGGGGTGGAAAACAGGTCGTGGAATGAATGGATGCGAAGGCCGGATAAAAGATCCTCCAATGCCGGGAAACAAGTGTATTCCGCTAAAAACCGATCAGAAAACAGGGAAAAGAGATCTACCGGGACGCCATGGCTCGCCAGTTGCAGTATGCTGTTTGCAAAATTTTCATATGGCAAGAATGCTCATTCCTTCCAGATGTATTTTGCAACGGATTTTTCCGCCCCGGGTTTCTCCGGCCCGGGGGCATATAGGATTACTTATTAATAAGATGAAAGTGCGTAAAATAAACATTTTATTTTTCTTTCAGCAGGATTTATAGTATAATATAGGCATATACAAGTATCGAAACAGGAGAAGTGTTGAGATGGAAATGCAACCATTGGAATTGCTGCGGGAAAAACAGGGCTTTATCTGTGATATGGATGGCGTGATTTACCATGGTAACCGCCTGCTTGACGGGGTAAAGGAGTTTGTGGACTGGCTGCGTAGGGAAGACAAGCATTTTTTGTTTTTGACCAACTCCAGCGAACGCACACCGCTGGAGCTTAAGCAAAAGCTGCAGCGCATGGGGCTGGATGTAGAGGAAGATCACTTTTATACCAGCGCGCTTGCAACCGCCAAGTTTTTAAAGCAGCAATCGCCCAACTCCTCGGTGTTTGCCGTTGGTGAGGCCGGGCTTACAAACGCGCTCTATGAAGCCGGGCTTACCATGAATGATGTGAATCCGGAATACGTGGTGATGGGTGAAACCCGGAATTATAATTATGAAAGTATATTGCGTGCTGTGCGGTTTGTGCAGGATGGTGCCAAGCTGATCGCTACCAACCCTGACCTCACAGCGCCTTCGGAGACGGGGATTATTCCCGCGTGTCGTGCGCTTATCTCGCCCATTGAGATGGCGACGGGCAAAGGGGCATATTATATCGGCAAGCCAAACGCGCTGATGATGCGCACCGGGCTTAAGATTTTGGGCGTGCATTCCGCAGACGCGGTTATGGTGGGAGACCGCATGGATACGGATATTATTGCGGGAATTGAATCGGGCATGACAACAGTGCTGGTGCTGTCCGGGGTGAGTACAGTGTTCACCATACAGCAGTTTGCCTATCGCCCCATGTATATATTGGATGGGGTGGGCAATATACCACCGGGGGATGCGTGACACGATGGCGAATACAGTAAGGCTGATTGCAAACGCGGGAGTGCTCATCCGTTTCCAGGGGGTGAGCATTTTGATTGACGTGCTACATACGCAGCGTACAAAAAAATTCTCTACGCCGGATTACACGTTGCTTCGCAAGGTGGTGACCGGCAGGGAGGAGTTTGCAAAAATCGATTTTCTGCTGGTGACGCACGACCACATCGACCATAACGACGATGCTACGTTGCAGCAGTACATAGAGCGCCATCCGGAAACGACGGTTGTCACGCCCACCAAGGCTTCCGGCCAGGCCGTGCACACGCTGGCGCAAGATAGCCAGGAATTCCAATTCGGAAAGGTCTCCATAAAATGCAGGCGGCTGGCACATTCGGGTGAAAAATACCAAAGCTTTGTTAATTATGGCTATTTAATTGAGATAAATGGAAAAACCATGCTGTTTTTGGGGGACAGCATGGAGGATCGCCAAGGCATTGACGCGCTGGTGGCCGGCGCGCATATCAATATTGCTTTCTTGAATTTTCCCCTGGTAACGCTTTCGCGCGGAAGGAAGCTGGTGAATGAGGTGATCCGGCCGGATGAAATTGTTGTGTTTCACCTGCCGTTCGAGCAAGACGATAAGGAAGGATATCTTAACGCTACCCGACGCACGCTGGAGCGGGAGAAAAACAACCTGCCCTCCTGTGTTATGCTTTACAGGGAGGATCAGACAGAAGAAATCTGAGTGCCAAACGTGAATGTGGCAAGCAGCGCCAGCGATTCACGTAGGTAATTGTTAAAGGCGATATAGATGGGCGTGGGTGCGGATAGCCCCTCGGCTGTAAGGCCTTCATCCTTTGCATTTATCCCCGCGCGCAATATATGAAAATCGTTTGTCACATAAACGGTGTGGTATGAATTGCCAAAGCGTTCATCCAGCAATTCCTTGGAAAAACGGAAGTTTTCGTTTGTGCTGGTGGAACGTTCTTCTTTTATCATGGCGGAAGCGGGAATGCCGATGCCGAGCATATACTTTTCCATAGCTTGCGCTTCGCTGATGTTCTTGCCCTTGCCATATCCGCCGGAGAGCACGATCAAAGCATTCGGGTTTTGCTCATAATATCCGGCGGCTTTATCCAGCCTGTTTTGCAGTGTCCAGGATACCTGGTCTCCTTTGATGCCCGCGCCCAACACAATTACTGCCTGTGCACCCGGCTGCGGGGTTGTGTTTGCAGCGGAAAGCATCAGGGCGCTCATGGTGACGGTAAGCGCGATCATGAACACATAGCCGCAAATGAAAACCCACTTGACGACTTTGCCAATGCCGCGCCGGAACCAGATATCCAGCCGGGGTTTAAATATCCCATATAAAAGCAACGGCGCTCCCAGTAGCGTAGGCAATAGCACGCCCAGGTTCCAGTTGGAACGCGTGCGAACAAACACTGTGTCGGCAATCAGCAAGACTCCCGCCACAATGAATAATATCCTGGCCAGTTTTTGTTTATTAAACCGTTTCATGCAATCCGCGGGAAAAACTCCTTACTCGTACTTGGCGCAGCGGTAAGTCAGTTCCCCTGCGGGCAGCGTAAGCTCAAACAGCTTCTGGTTGGAATCAAAATCAATCTCGGTCAATGTTGCGCCGTCACCCTCAAAGATGCCCCAACCGATGCAGAATGTGTTGCCGCCAAGGCTATCGGCATTGCCACAAAACATGGAGAACCGCCCGGGCACCTCAAATTCTTCGTATTCTGCCACTGTCATTTCCTCTTCATCCAGCTTTAGCTTGAGGATGCGTGTGCTTTCCGTACTGTTGTGGTTGTCAAATATGGTCAGGTAGCCGTCTTCCGTCAGCCGCACATAATGCTGGTTAGAAGTTTTTTGCTCCGCCATCAGGCCAAACTGGTCGCCATCGCCAGAGAGTAGCCAAAGGATGTCGCCGCTTTCGCGGTCTATTTTTGCTATTGTACTCATATTGCGGAATGAACAGATTAGGTTGTCGTCCGCCGGGTCTACTATCATGGAATTAAAATGGATATAATCCGGTTGTTGCGTTGTTTCGTTGGCATAGTCATTGTAGCCGTCCTCTGAGAGCGAGTAAAGCTCGGGGTGGTCGGTGCTGTACCAGTCCAGCAAAACCTCGTTGTCCTTTACCTCTTGCAGATGGGTGGCGACAACCTTGCTGCCCTGCGGGTGGGGGGAGAGATCCACCGGAATATTATCTACAAGCTGCAGTTCATAATTGGACAGGAGATAATGCCCGTCTTCCAGCATAATAAAGTCATGCCCCTCTGCCGGATATACCTTGCCGTCTTTATCCGCCGCCATCTGTACGCGGTCAACCTCTTGGTATTTCTCATCCAATATCACGCGTTCGCCTGCCGCGTACCCTTCCATCACAAGCTGGTTATAATTGAGGTTTTGTTCCAGATAGCTATAACGCACGGCGCCGTCAGGGAGCGTATGTTTTTTAAAATCCCAAAGCCCCGGCCCGGTAACCAAAGCCTCATCCTCCTGATCTTCATTTGCACTTTCTGCTGTTGCTGCAATGTCCTGCGCTACAGGAATGTCCTGCTCCGGTCCGTAGTAGTAATAGACAATTTCACCGGCTGCGTCCAGTTTTAAAACAAGCGGCCTGTTGACAAAAGAAAGATAATAGTGCCCGTCGCTCTCGCTTTTGCCCGCGGGAGTAAGCGTGGGAATGTTGGAGTTTAGCGTGCGTAAAAAAAGTGTGCGGATATCCCGCCCGTCTGTTACCGTTACGGGTATATATTCGTTGTAGGCAATGCGGTTTATTTTGATTTCAACATCCTGCCCGGGCTGTGCTTTTTTGCTGTCCAGCATCACGCTAAGGTCGCTATCATCTGTTTTAAGCTGAAACACGGCGGCATATTCTGTGTTAAGTGTAGATACGTCAAAAACAGCGTTGTTTTTTTCCAACGGGAGATCCAAACTGTGACCGTTCACGGTAAGATGCAGTATTTTTTGCGTAAGCGGAATAGACGGCCCGGGGGATGGCTCTTGTGTTGGAGCCTCTGATGGCGGGGTGGATGGCTCTGTGGAAGGCGCCGGCGATGCTGTCGCGGAAGGACTGGGCGGCGCGGTGGGAGACGGGCTGGGCGATGTGGTTGTGCCGTTGGTAATGCCGCCCGAAACCTCAGTGGAAGTATTTCCGGCAGAACCCTGCGTTGTTTCCTCAAACAGGGAAGAAGAATCGCCCGCGGCAGCCGATTCTTCCGCTGCGGGTTGGTCTGTTGTTTGCTCTGGCTGTGGTGCCATGGAGCTTCCTTGCGCTGGTGCTTCCGAGGGCTGCCCTTCCACATTGATGATGCCGGAGGGACGCTGCGGTATCACATTACTGTCGCACCCCGCAAGGAATACAAAACACAAAAGGATTGCGGATATAATAGCAATAGTCTTTTTCATCATCGTTACCTCCGGCGGTAAAATCATTTTAATTGATTGGTTCTGTCAGCTTAGACGGCGGCAGAAACAAAATAGTTCCTTGGCGGCACTGCAAACGTGAATTATTGTCTTTGCAGCAGCCACACGGCATTCTCCAAATTCTCAACAAGGTCAAAGCTCTCGTTTTGCTGGCTGTGCAGATATTGCTGAAAAAGCGCTGCTTCTTGTGGGTGCTGGGCGGAAAGCTCTTCCACGCGCCTGCCAATACACGCAAGTTGATGGTCTTGCTCCTCTTGAAGCGGCGCATCGTCCGTTCGCCCTTTTTCCAGCACATGAAAACCGGAGGCATCAAACAGTTTACCCCACTGTTTTTCAGTATAATACGCATAATTTTTGTACCTGATCTCCGGGTTTGTCCCTTCGGGAAGGTAGGATTCATCCAGCACGGCCATGCCGCCCGGGCGCACAAGCCTACGCAGCTTGCCGAGCAACTCTGGCGGCTTGCCCAGGATATCGCCTGCCGCGCAAAATAATACAATATCATATTGCTTGTCCTCTTGGGTGGCAAGGTTCACATCCTTTACGATAAACTGGCACAAGCCTGCCACGCCATATTCTTCCGCTTTGTGACGGGCAACCTCAATAAATGGCGGTATCAGGTCAAAGCCGGTAACATGGCATCCAAATTTTTCGGCGAGCGGGATGGAAATAGCCCCTTTGCCACAGGCGAGATCAAGCAGTCGTAACCCCTCGGCGGCAGGCAAATGACGGGCGATTAATTTTTCTACCATAGCCGCGCCGCCGCCAAGATCCCACAAGTCCTGTAATAAATAAGGGATATAGGGAAGTAGGCTGGTAGACTCCGCAGTCAGTGATTTTGCAAGTTTTTCTGTTGTCTGGATATCCATAAGCGGTCAGCCGCGCATGTAGGCGTGGATCAATGCGTCCATGCACACAAGCTTGCGCTCGTCGGGAGAGAGGGGTTGTTGATCGGATAGGTCAAAGAAAAGCACGCGAGAACCCCAGTAATACATTGTTTCTATCATAAGCTGTACGCTGTACTCTGGCAGTTGCAGCTCGCGCAGCTCGCCGCGCTCCATATAGATTTTAATAAAACGCATAAAAGTGTCAAAAAAGCGTGCCCGGTATTGAATATAAAACGGGCCAAGCTTGCCGCACCCCTGCGGGTTGTTTTCAAAAATCAGGCTGCAGTCGCCATATTCCGAAATAATATCATAAGAGTCTGAAAGCAGGTCTTCATAGGAATATCCCTGCGCGCCTGATGTGAGCGGCTCCGCAAGCTGGATACCCTTTTTATAAAACGCCGCCATAAGCTCATTTTGCAGCGACGGGAAGGCGTCTTGGGTAATGGGAAGCTCATGGGACTGTGCTAAAAAGGCAGGGTCAATTCCACATTTTAAAACAAAATCCAGTATGACCTTTTTGTTTTCAAACAACAGGTAAACCGCGCCCACAGAAATGCCTGCAGACTTGGCAATATCCCTGATCTGCGTGCGTGAATATCCCTCGGTAATAAACAACCTGCGGGCAACGTCCGATACCTTTTGTATACGCGTATCTGCCATGTCTCCAATACCTGCCTTTTAAAAATTTGGTTATTTCTTTTGCTTGCTGCTCCGGAGTTCGTCCATCAGGCCGTCCGCCAGATCCACATATGTTTTTTTTCCGTTTTTTATAGTTTTTACGTTAAGCAACAGTTTACCGACGGATTCCCACTCGTCCGCGCGGTACAGCATACCCGCGGTAGAAAGCAGCATCATTTGCTCCTGCACCGGCGTTAGCTGGCTGTCTTCATAAATACTGGCGCTTATCTGGGCTGATTTTTTTGCATAGTCACGCATCAGCGCTTCGTCGCCAGCATCCTCAAACAACCAACTGAGGCTGGAATAAAGCCGCATATTAATATGCCTTGCCCCGGCATAACCGGCGACACACTTTAGTGCGATAAAATGCGCAGTGAAAACAAAGTCAAGGTCACGTTCTTTGCCAAAATCCAATGCTATTGCGCTATGCGCATTTTGCAGGCTTTGGGAAACATGCTGCTTGAAAAGCCCCTTTGGTGTGGTAAAGTATTCCTCGTACATGCTGAAATAACAGTGGGAGCAGGTGAGTAGTTCATACCATTCCATAGAAAAATCTTTATATATCTTCCGCAAGTCATAACGCGGCCCGCCAACAGGGATTAATTTGGACACAAACACTTTGGGTGCAGTGAATGTTTGTCCGCAGTTGGGGCATTTATATTCCGAAGAATACAGGTATTTTGCATACTCGGGCTTGGTTATGCCCGCATAGCCCTTGTAGCCTTCTGGAAAAAACTCCTTAGGATAGCCCGAAGTGGCGGCAGGGACGGTAGCTTGGGAAGCGGCAGGTGCCTCGGCAGCCGTGGGCGTGGCTATTTTTCCTTTGAATTTTTCACGGAATGCTTCACGTGCTTTCAAGGCGTTTTCCGTGTTATAAGTCTCTGGCGTGCATTCGTGCACGTCAGGGGAAGAAGTCTTTCGCCCGCCCGTGTATGCTGTTTGCAACAACTCATGGGCAATCTGCGGATGGGCGGAAACGAGTTGCAGGAATGTCTGGGCATTGATGGCATATATAACCGCATCAGCCTTTGCTCGGTATACCAGGTTGCTTTTGCCGGTGAAAAAGAAACGTTCCCCAAAAGAATCCCCGGGTTCCAAAATGGTGGTATGCTCCTGTCCGCTTTCATTTTTTGTGGACTCCACACGCCCGGACAGAAGGATAAAAAATTCCCGTGTATTTGTATCAGCGGGTACTATAGGCTGCCCGGGTTTATAGCTTCTTTGGTGTGAAGCATCCTGCAGCAGGCGAATATCAATCATGGCCTTTGCACCTCAAAAAAAGTATAAGCGTTTTGAATAAACCTATACCAAGTATAGCACCGATCAGACGATAACTCAATTGTTTTTAGGGTTTGGAATATGGGCACTGATGACAGGCGAATGTATGATGTGATATGATATTTATCAGGGGAATTTTGGTGTAACAATATCACATGCTTGGAGGTGGATGGTATTTTATTCGAAGCAAAGGACTTATACAAATCATTTGGCAGCAAAGAAGTGCTGAAGGGCGTTTCCATAAGCGCGAAAAGTGGACAGGCAACCGGCCTGCTCGGGCGCAACGGCGCGGGTAAAACAACGACAATACGTATTGCCATGGGTGTGTTTCCGCCGGACAGCGGCAGTGTGTTGGTGGATGGCGCGCCCATAGACCGTGGGAAGTTGCGCATAGGCTACCTGCCCGAGGAGCGCGGGCTTTACGCAAAGAGCCTGATTGCAGAGCAATTGTTGTATCTTGCGCGGTTGCGTGGGATGCACACAAAAGAAGCGAAAAAATCAATCGCCTATTGGTTGGAAAAGATGGGTCTTGCAGAATATGCAAATAAAAAGCTGGAGGTGCTGAGCAAGGGCAACCAGCAAAAGATACAGCTTGCCGCGGCGCTTATTGCAAAGCCGGAGCTGATTATATTGGACGAGCCGTTTTCCGGGCTGGACCCGGTCAATGCGACGTTGCTGGAGGATGTGGTAAAGGAACAAATTACCGAAGGCAAAATGGTGCTGTTTTCCTCTCACCAGATGAATTATGTAGAGAAGTTTTGCGACCACATTGCCATATTGCACCAGGGCAGGATTGTGCTGGATGGGGAGATTGACGAGATCAAGCGTTCCTATGACCGCAAAAAGATGCTGGTAAAAAGCAGGCAGGCAGAACAGATTGTGCAATACTGCAAGGAGAAGCTGGAGGACATCCTGACTCTCGCGCAGATGGAAGAAGGCAATGCCTATCTGGAACTGAAAGAGGAAAAGCTGAAGAACGACCTTTTGCTGGCGCTTGCCGGGCAGCGGTTTGACTTGGATAGCGTTTCGGTATTTGAGCCGTCTTTAAACGATATTTTTGTGGAATACACCGGGAGCGAGGAGGTGGCGGCGGATGAAGCAGTTTAAAACAGTGTTCCATTTTGAATTGATGAATTATTTAAAGCGTAAGTCGTATATTGCGGTCACCATTGTTTTGATGGCGGTTGTTGCAGCCATATTGCTTGTGCCCCTTGCAATGGGCGGCACGGCCGATGTGGGACAGCAGGAAACCGTTGCCGAAGAAAATACGGAGATCCTATTACTGGATGAAACGGGCGGTGCGCTGGAATATCTGAACGGTGTGTTCGCGGACAGCGGGTATACATTTGTATCGGCTGGCGAAGACGTGGCACAGATGAAAGCACAGGTAGACGAGGGCGCATATGAGTTTGCCGTTGTGGTTACGGGGCCGCTTAGCTATACTCGCTATGTGCAGACAATCACCATGTATGATATGTTCGATGCACAGCTTAGCGAAGCGTTGCTGCAAAAATATAAAGAGGACACGCTGTTGTCGCTTGGCGTGCCACAGCAGGAGCTGGAAAAGCTGGATACAGCCACTGTAACGCAAGACGTGCAGATTACAGCGTCCGGCAAAGACCAGTCCCAAAGCTACTGGTATACCTATATCCTGATCATGGTGCTGTATATGGTGATCATTATATATGGCCAGTTTGTATCGTCCAGCGTGGCGGCGGAAAAAAGCACGCGTGCCATGGAGCTGCTCATTACATCGGCAAATCCAAAAAGCCTGATCTTTGGCAAAGTGCTGGGTACAGGCTCGGCGGGGCTGCTGCAGTTTGCGCTTGTTTTGGGTACGGCGTTTGCCATTTTTAACGCCAATGCGGAGGCTTATGCAGCGGTGCCCATGTTGCAGGCGTTTTTTGGTATGCCGTTGTCGTTGTTCCTTTACACCATATTGTTCTTTGTGTTGGGATTTTATATCTATGCCTTTTTGTTTGCGGCAATGGGCAGTCTTGTCAGCCGCATGGAAGACTTGGGTACAGCCACACAGCCCATACTGTGGCTGTTCATCGTGGCGTTTGTCGTGGTTATGTTCTCCATGGGGAGCGGAGAGATGAACAACCCGGTCATTGTGGCGTGCTCGTTTATCCCGTTCACCTCGCCCATGGCAATGTTTTCAAGAATTGCCCTTGGCAATGTTGCCCCGTGGGAGATCATTGTATCGGTGGCAATATTGGTCGTGTCCGCCGTGCTGATAGGTATGCTGGCGACAGGTATTTACCGCCTGGGTGTGCTGTTGTATGGCAATCCGCCCAAGCCAAAGGAAATTATACGTATGCTCAAAAACAGCAAGGCGTAACAGTATAAGATAGAGCGGGCGAGTGATTGTGTTGGCGGACAAAAAAGATTGTAGAGAATGAAAAAAAGCATATGAACACGCCTGACAGATTGTCATTCCGCTGGCTGCAAAAAACAGCGCGTGCGCAAAATTGGGCAAGAGCACAGATTGCCAACAAATTGCCGGGCAGCTCCCAAAAGATGGATTCCGTGTGGTGTTGCCCGGGTTTGAGGCAGGCTAAAAGTTCCTGCCGTTATAGCCCCAGGTGCTGTATTCTGAATATTTTACAAAAATACGGTCCTGTGGAATACCAAGCTGCTCTTGAAGCAGGGTTGATACTGCGGCAGTCATTTTGCCGTATGCATCCCCGCCGGCACTGCCATAAAGGTCTACGCTCACAAGCGCAGCAGGGTCTGCCGTCCCTTTAAAATACAGCGGGCGTTGTTCTTCAAAGTCTACCATCAGCCAGCTTTCGCTTTTGCCGATGATGGAGGCGTCTGTGCCGAGCTGTGATTTGATGGCTTCCCGTTTTTCAGCCGGGATGGGAGTATTGGTTGTTGTTTTAATATATGGCATATAGTCCCTCCTGTGTGGTGTTTATCTGACAAAATACTATCATGTAGGGTGTGAATTGACAAGAGACCCGATGCGAGGAGTGTTTTGATGAAGCTGAAATTTACGAAACTGCATATTGTGCTGGAAATCATCTCCCTTGCGGTACTCGTTGGCATGATTGTCCACATTATTCTCCTGTGGCAGGGTGCGCCGGATACGGTTGCCATGCATTATGGTGCGGATGGCACGGCAGACCGCATGGACAGCAAGGGGAGCATGGTGTTTTTGCCCATTATGGCGGCTATTATTTATGGCGGCATAACGTTGGTGGAGTTCTTTCCCACCGCGTGGAATGTTCCGGCTGTGCCGGAGGGGAAGAAAACAAAAATGTACAGCGCCACGCGTACCATGGTGATTTTGTTAAAGGTAGAAGTAGTTGCCGCGTTTTGGTATATCGCGGGAATGATGCTGACGGGGAAAAATCTTGGCGGCGCTTTTCTGCCCATAGAACTTGGGCTGGTGTTTGGTACGCTGGTTCTCTACCTGGTATACGTGAACAGGCTGAAAAAAAGAGAGGAATAGGGGAAGTGGCTTTGTTGTCCTTTGGCAGGGTGTTATACTATGTTTATTGAACTGTTAGGAGAATTTAGTTGACGACGAGTGAAAAGGCTTTACTACTGGCAGGCGGCGCGTTTGCCATCCTTACATTGGTTTTGGGTATGCTACTGCCGTTAAACAGGTTGTTTGTCATGCCCTCTATGGGGCGCGTTTCGCTGTATATAGGCGCCATCGTTTTCTTTTTGCTACTCTCAAAATTCCGGCAAAACACAAAGCTGGCATTGGTGTTTATGTGGATTCTTTGCGCTTTTTGCATGGTCACGGTTGTGCTTTTTGTGCTGGCTGTGATGCACGTTTAAGCGCAGGCATTTGCAATAAAGGCACTTTTACAGCCACACAATCACCTTCCAATTTCGCCAATTCCTATTTTGTAGAGTAACGCAGAATTTTTTCCCAACAGCATGCGCGTTTCCTCTTCAGTCAAGCCCAATCCCAGAATACGCCGTATATCGCTGCCCGGATTGCCAAATGGATAGTCGGAGCCAAACAAAATCCGGTCACAGCCAATAGCGCGAAACGCCTGAATGGCATTCTTGTCTTCTTCCCAAAAATCATCATGGATCCGGTCTATGCAATGTTCGCCCGTCAGGGTAATGGATGTGTCGAAATAGGCGTTTTTGAATGTTTTTGCAATATAGAGCACCTCGTCGGGATTGCCTGCTGCCAGATGGGTTAATATAAACGGCAGGTCTGGGTATGCCGCTAAAACGGGAAGAATGTGGCTGACCTTTGCAAAGTCGTTTACATGTACCTTCGACGTTTCCCCGCAATGAAATGTAATGGGAATGCTGTGCTTCTCGCAATATTTATAAATGGGTGTCAGTCTCCTGTCTGTTGGCTCAAATTCCTGGATTCCCGTATGCATTTTGATGCCCCTTGCGCCCCGCTGTATATATTGCTTCACCAAATCCACCTGCATTTCAGGATGTATGCTAACCAGAGGGATCAGGCCTTCGTGCTGTTCGCCCATGCAAATAGTCCAGTCGTTGTTTTCCAGTATGCTTTTTACGGGGGAAAAGTTTGCCATAACGGTGTAGCTAATATGGTGCTTTTCCATGTTGCCAAGGACGTCGCGCACGGTTCCCGTGCCAAGCGATTTGGTTGGGTTCATCCTATGGGTTTCAGTGAAAGAACGGATCACCCTTTCTGCTATTTTGTCATGGTATACATGCATGTGCCCGTCAATAATAAGGTAATGATCTGTCATGTAGCCCTCCATTTTATAGAAGGTATTATATAACGGTAAAACGGTAAATACAATATGCAATATATCGCATATTTCTGTTTGATATTTCCTTGCTCCCGTACTATACTTGAAGATACAAAGGAGTGCCAGCCGACATGCCAATACCGAGCGATTATAAAGCGCCCATAAAGATGTCCGCCAAAGACAAGGCCTACACCCAAATTCAGGAATGGATTATTGACGGCACATTATTGCCTGGCGAGAAGATATTGGACACCGAGCTTTCCCGCGCGCTGGAAATTAGTAGGACTCCCATCCGGGAAGCGTTGCAGCTTTTGGGCACGCAAGGGTTTGTAGAGATGAAGCCGGGCAAGGAAACAATCGTAACAAGAGTTAAAACGGATGATTTAAAAGACATACTCACGCCGCTGGCTGCGTTGCAAAGCCTGGCCGCCGGGTTGGCAACAGGCTATATAGATGAAAAGCTCTTAAATGAACTTCGCATTACCAATCATGATTTTGCTGCTCATGTCAACAACAAAGACTTCTATGGCGCATTAAAGCTGGATGAAATGTTCCATATGAGAATTGTTCAAGCCGCAAAAAATAAATACATCTGGGATATGATAACTATGCTGCAGGCACATGTGCGGCGGTATTTCTTCCAGAAGTCACTTCCATTGTCAAAGCAATCGGTAATAGAGCATACAAAAATTATAGAGGCATTGGAAGGTGGTCATATGCCGGACGCAGAAAGATATATGAAACAAAACTGGCTGCGGCCAATAGATAAAATGCAGCTCTAACCTTTGGTATCGTAAATTAAGCTTTTATTAATATCAGTGCAAAGCGCTTTCTTATCCATGCTCTGTGTGATATACTCTATCCATGCGCACGAGACAGGAAAACGCTTGTTGCCCGATGACTGAATCCGGCACCCTGTTTTTACTTGCATGGGTCGGAGCACCCTTGTGTATGGAAAGGATACGGCAGTGCAACAGGTATATACGTTAGATAACGCAGCAAAGCTTTTTCCGGCGGTGGCAAGCCGTTCCAACACCTCAGTTTTTCGTATTGCCGCAATCATGAAGGAATGGGTGGATGCTTCTGCTCTCCAAAAAGCGACCGACAATGCACTAAAGCGATATCCCTTTTTTGCAGTGGGGTTTCGGCAGGGCTTGTTTTGGAATTATATGAAAAGCAATAGCCGGCGGCTGCTTGTGCAGCAAGAGAGCCAATATCCCTGCGCATCTATGCATCATGATGACAATGAAGGCTTTTTTTTACGGGTATTGTATTTTGGTAATCGGATTGCGGTGGAATTTTTTCATTCGCTTACAGATGGCTTTGGCGGCATCGAATTTCTAAAAACCCTGCTGTTTGAATATTTACGTGAATGTGGGGAAGCATTGCCGGATGATGGAACTGTGCGTTTGCCGGGGCAAAAAATTCCCGCCTGCGAAACAGAAGACAGCTTTGCCAAGCACCTTAACCCACTGGTTGAACCAAATAAAACAAAGCCCGGCAATGCATATCGGGTTCGGGGAACGCCTTACGAGCACTTTGGGCACGGCATTATACATGGGGTTTATGATGCAGCACAGCTTGCCCGTCTGGCAAAGCAGCGTCAAATGACGTTAACCCAGCTTTTTTGTGCGTCATTGGCATATGCAGTCGCCCAATCACCCAATAAAGAGGACTGCCCCGAACCGGTTGTTCTTTCTGTCCCGGTAAATCTGCGTAGCTTTTTCCCGTCCGGTTCATTGCGGAACTTTTTTTGTATTACCAATATTAATATACCGGGTGAAGGCGGGGAAAGATCGTTTGACGAAACGGCAGCGGAAATTCGGAAAGAATTTGATGAAAAGGTAAAAAAAGATTATCTTGAATCGGTTATTAAGGAAAATCATAACGTACTTGCACATCCGCTGGTTCGCTTTGCCCCGCTCTTTTTGAAGCACGCAGGGACAAAATTTGTGTTTGCTAAATGGGCGGAAAAGAATAAGACGGCCACAGTTTCTAATTTGGGCGTTATTACAATGCCGGAGGCAATGGAAAAATATGTGGAGCGTATGGAAACCGTTATATACCCAACGCCGGGAAGCCCGCTAAATTGCTGTATTTGTTCTGCCGCGGGTAAGCTCACAGTTTCTTTTTCCAGTTCAATCCGCGAAAAAGATATCATCCGATGTTTTTTTATGACAATCGCAAAAGAACTTGGCCTATGCGCTGAACTATATTCCAATGAATGGAGTTAAACTATGAAAACCTGTAAATCATGTGGGATGCAAGTCTATGGCGGGTATACAGCTTGCCCGTTGTGCGACCTGCCTTTGCCCGGAGGTGCGCCGGAACGCAAGCTATATCCTGCATATGAACACCCGCCCCTTCCGAAAAAGGACAGGCAGTCCGGGTTTGTTGCGTTGACTATATTTGTACTAGCCTTGTGCATTTCTCTAAACATAGCAACATATTGGGCAGCACCGGTTGTGTGGTCGCTCATTGTTGCCGCACCGCTTCTTTATGCATGGTTGCTTATCAGGAATACCATATTATCAAAGCAAAGTGGCGGGGCAAGGGCATTGCTGCATTTAATCGGGATGACGGCTATGTTCCTTGTGTTTGACATTACAAGTGGTTTTCTCGGGTGGTCTGTCAATTTCCTCATCCCATTCATTATGCTTGTCACCACCATTGTGTTGACAGTTGCCATGTCAAGATCGGATTTAAAGTGGGAGAAGCATTTTGGATATACCATCACGCTCATATGCATGGGATTCATTCCCATTTTGCTTTTTGCATTTGGTATAGCCACGGTATTGTGGACAAGCCTAATGTGTGCAAGCTATTCCCTGTTGACCATACTCTGGTTATATTTTGGAAAAACCACGTTGTTCCGGGCAGAGCTGGCGTGGCGCTTTTATGTGTAGTATCCGCGTTTTTATCCTTTTGGCACATGGGGTCGGGAAAGGCTTTGATTTTTGTGTAGAAGGGTAATTTGCAAAAAGCACAAGTGGCAAATTGTTTTTTATTATACTTCACACTTTAATATCTGCAACAAAGTTTGTTATCATATCGTATACCTGCTTTGACACATCAGGCTTGTAGGGCTTTATGAGTGTTTCCGATATATTTAACTCAGTTGGATGCAGAGTGATTCCCTTTTTCTCCAAAAGCGGTTTTACCCTGAAGGATATATCTCCTTTGTTCATAGAGGTGCTGAAACACACAACTGTTGCCGGATTGCCTGCTGTAAGATGTGATACAAAGTGCTTTAACCTTCCGCCAAGGCCGCTGGCGTATATGCCGCCGCCCAGGAAAACAAGCCCTACATCATTGGCTATCGGCTCCTCTACACTTTTTGCGGGTATGCCGAGCACCTTGCCCATTGCTAAAGCAACAGCCTCTGTGTTGCCGGAGATACTCTGATATCTAATTTCTGCTTTCATGATAAATACCTCTTGTGGCAAATATTATAGATTCATTGTAATGAATAAAACAGAGTATTGCAGTTAACAAAATTGCGCAGTTTTAATACGTGTATTTTTATTTAAAAATGAAGTGTTTTTTTGCAAATAAGATTTATTGCAGGTTATACTTCGGGTTCAACCGAGGTTATTCAGGTGATTCACATAAGGCGGAGAAGATTGCCTGCGTACACATCCAGAAGGTCACGATTTACTACCGCTGTATCGGTTCTGTAGAGATTCGTGGCTTGATGCCCGATGTGCATATAGATGTGAGCACTCTAAAAGTGTAAACAGTATCAAAAGTGCTTGAAACACCCGCAATGTTTTTCATTCGTTTATTCTATCGCCGCTATATAAAACCACTGTGCTATAGAATTGATTGTTTTTTATTTCAAACTGTGTGTGACCATGATATTTTCCGGCAATTTTTCGGATGATATCCAGCCCGTGCCCGTGCATGGGGCCTTTGCTTTCGGGAGGTGATTGCCCTGCCTGCGCCAAACCGTTTTGCATGCCAATGTAAAGGTGGTTGCTTTTGATGTGCATTTCCAGGCGGATGGACTTCTCTGCTGCCACAGCTTTGCCTGCCGCTTCCACCGCGTTGTCCAGCAGATTGGTCAATACGGCAACAATGTCGTTGTCGGCAAAAGGCAGTTTTTCGGGTAGTCGAATGTCTTTCATGTCGGCGGCAATTCCCAGCTCTTCACATACGTGGAGCACTTTGTTTAGAATTGTGTTTACAAGCAGGTTTTCCGTCAGCGTGATATCCGATACATCTTCTTGCTGCTCGTTTAGTTCCCTAATATACGCAACCGCCCTGCCCTGGTCACCCTGCTGCAAAATATGCCCCAGTGCGGCAAGATGGCTTTTCATATCATGCCGCAGCGTTGCGACCTGTTTGGTGTAATCCATCAGAGTTTGATAGCTTTTAATCGTATTCTCCTGCCGCGTTTCCATCAGACGCAACTGCACGTTTACCGACACAATATCTTTGATGATCCGGTAGGCCATGGCAATGATCACTCCCAGCAGTATGGCCACATACAAGAGCGTTTCCATCATGTCGATAACGGGCTCGATGGCAGCCAATTGCTCGGCATATGGGCCGTAGGCGAAACGATTCGCGAGATAGACACCGTAAATTGCCGCGCATATTGCAAAGCCGATTTTCAGCACAAGGGCGTATTTTGCTTTACGGTATTCCAAGCAAATCATCAGGAACGCCGCAATGAGAAACAGCGGCTGGTGGGTAAACACGACATGCTCGTAGTATGCGTAATACGCTTGCTCCGGAAGAAACATGGGCATGATATTGTAGGCGGCATAAATAATCGTGATAAGGATCATGCCCTTTCTTTGTCGCACCAAAGAATAGCACAGGAAAAAGAAAATGGGCAGATATTTGAACTCCGTTACAAGCATACCTGTGTAAGTAAAAACATCGGTGGGAAAGATATCCCATGTGAGCGACGACCCACCCGCCGCAGAATACGACCAGAACAACGCGATCAGCGCCAGGCACAGCATAGGCAACGAACTCTTCCGCCGGTATACCTGGATCAGGAACATCACCAGGCAGAACACACAGGCAAGGAACATGGCGACTGTAATCAGGAAAATGCGCAGCTCATAGGCCAA
>JAJDHD010000004.1:0-12500 GCA_030266015.1 Christensenellaceae bacterium OttesenSCG-928-K19
AGAGGTTTATGCCGCGTTTGAGAGTGAATATGCGATTTTTGACGCGGGTGGCGACCCGGTGGGTGCGATTGCGCTGGGTGGGTATAAAAAGTATTTTGAAGAGGTGCGCGATGAACTGGTGTTTTATTATGTGGTGAACGCCAGGAGGCCCTTTCAAAGCGAGGTGGAGGAAGCGCTGGTGCTGTTGGACCAGATACAGTCAAACGCCCGCCTGAAGGTGGATGCGCTTATCAACAACACAAACCTTGCGGCCGAAACGACAGTGGAGGATTTGCTGTATGGTGAAATGATGTGCGGCAAGATAACCGAGCGGACGGGGATTCCGGTGGCGTTTACATCCGGAAAGCCGGAGGTGCTGCGGGAATACCAGGAGCAAGGGTATCACGGGGACACGTTTGAGCTGGAAATATTCACGCGGTTGGAGTGGATGGAACAATAAGCGCCACAAAGCACAGTAAGAGAATAGGTGCATAAACTCCCGTGGATGCAGCTTTGCAAACGCGGTATTTTTTTACAAGTTCTTTATACCAAGCGGGCACATGATATGGTATACTGGCTGGGGAAAGCAAGTACATATGGCGACAGAATTTGTAAAAAAATGGTGAACCAGCGGGTGCTTACCCGCCATTGTGGTAATGAGGCTTTTAGGAAAAGCGTGGGCGCGTGACGGGATGTATTCTAGTAGAATGGATGCCAAAGCGCGACGAGCCAGCGGGTGCTTACCCGCCATTGTGGTAATGAGGCTTTTAGGAGAAGCGTGGGCGCGTGACGGGATGTATTCTAGCAAGAGGATGCCAAAGCGCGACGAGCCAGCGGGAGTATACCCGCCATTGTGGTAATGAGGCTTTTAGGAAAAGCGTGGGCGCGTGATGGGATGTATTTTAGTGAGAGGATGCCAAAACGCGACGAGCCAGCGGGAGTATACCCGCCAATGGATGGATGAGCTTTTTAGAAAAAGCGTGGGCGCGTGGTGGGATGTATTCTAGCAAGAGGATGCCAAAACGCGACGAGCCAGCGGGTGCTTACCCGCCGGAAAGGAGTCATTTAGTTTTGAAGAAGTGGCAGAAGAAAACAACTATGATACTGGCAGCGTTGTTGATATGCGCTGTTTTGGGTGGATGCGGCAGTGCAGCAGGCACAAATGGAGCGGAGGATGCTACCGAAGAGGCGAAGGTATCCAGCGTTACGTCGGCGCAAACGCCGGAGCCGGAAGAGACGGAAGGCGAATGGATTACCCAGGAGGACAACCCCGCGGACACGACGAAGGTGGAAGGGGAGCTGCTGGAAGAACCCGAGCAGGAGGAGCCGAAGCCTGCCGATACCGACCTGCCCATGCTTACGATAGAAGGTAATTTTATGCCGGCGCGCAGCATAGACGGCATTGATGTGATGAATGATAAAGTGGTGGCGCTGACGTTTGACGACGGGCCGCACCCGGAACGAACCGGCCAGCTTTTGGATATATTAGAGCAAAACGGCGTAGTGGCGACATTTTTTGTGCTGGGAAAAAACGCGGAGAGCTATCCTGATGTGGTGAAGCGGGTTTACGAGGCGGGGCATGAGATTGGCACGCACAGCTATGACCATACCGATTTGATGACGCTTACCTACGACCAGGTGATAACGGAGCAATATGGAAAGACAAACGATATACTGGAAGGAATCATTGGCGTGCGTGCGCTGATAGACAGGCCACCCTATGGCTCTATGAGCCCGGAACGCGCCGAGGAGATTGGACGGGCGCAGATACTGTGGTCGGTGGATCCAAACGAATGGCGGGAGGAATTTAAAAACACCGAAAGCCTTGTTAACAATGTGCTCCATGGATCAGAGAAAACAGGGCTGGGAGTGCACGACGGGGCGGTTGTTTTGTCGCATGATATCCACCAGGTGACGGTGGACGCGTATGATACCATTATCAAGGAACTGAAAAACCAGGGGTATACGTTTGTTACGGTGACACAAATGATGCAGATTGCCGAGATGCGTGGCAAAACGGAAGGATTTTATAAATTCAACAGCGCACCCACAGCGGAAAAGGCCGCGGAGCTGCTTGGCGACAGCGGAAACGAAGTGGCCGCCGGGGGAGAGGCGGATACAGGCGACGTGGAATAAGACGGGCGGGTAAGCACCCGCTGGCTCGTCGCGCTCTATCGTATGATTAATGCCGAGTTATTCCATCCCGCGCCCTTGCTTGTCAAAATAATTCCAATTCTAATGCGGGTAAGCACCCGCTGGCCTGACGTGCCTTATCGTTTGATTAATGCCGAGATATTCCATCCCACATTCATGCTGGAAAACAAAGCCAACTGGCGGGTAGGCGCCCGTTAGGCGGCAACAGCTTAGTGCGAAGATAAGAAAAGGTCGTTTTGCTATAGATGTTTTTCTGAAAAATCAGCGTTTGGCGGTGGGGAATAAGGCGAAGGATTGGGCGGTGGCACAAGGTATCAGGAATCGTTCCTGATTAGTGCGGTAAACTTGACGGAGACCATGAAAAATGGTATTCTATACGGTAAGGTACTTTAAGGCAAGGCATGGGAATGCTGCGCAAAAGCGGCATTCTTTTTAATGTGGAGCATCCGGTTTTTTTGAGCGCATTTGTCAAAGTGGCGCAAAAAGGCGGGCGCAAAACGGTTTTTGCCGGTATTTTTACGGCAGCAAAAACAAATGATACAGGTGTATTATTTGAAAAGCTGCAACAATCTAGTATAAAGGTGAATGGTATTATGGTAATTATCTATGAGGATACGTGCAAGGGCTGCGGCCTGTGCGCGGCGGCATGCAAAAAACAATTGCTTGCGATCAGGAAAGACAAACTCAATGCAAAAGGGTATCATCCCATTGGGATAGAAGACCAGGACGCGTGTGTTTCGTGCGCGGCTTGCGCGCGCATGTGCCCGGATACGGCAATTGAGGTAGAGAAAAAAGACTAATTTTTTGATAAAGGAATGGAAAAAGAATGGCAAAAGTATTGATGAAAGGGAATGAGGCGATTGCGGAGGCGGCAATCAAAGCGGGCTGCAAAGCGTTCTTTGGTTATCCGATCACACCGCAAAACCAGATCCCGGAGTATATGTCGCGGCGTATGCCGCAGGTTGACGGGTCTTTTATACAGGCAGAAAGCGAAGTGGCGGCGATTAACATGGTGTATGGCGCGGCGGGCGCGGGCGCGCGCGTGATGACGTCATCCTCCTCGCCGGGCATCAGCCTGAAGCAGGAGGGGATCAGCTATATTGCATGTGCAGAGTTGCCCTGTGTTATCGTAAACATTGTACGCTCTGGCCCCGGGTTGGGCGGTATCCTTCCTTCGCAGGGGGACTATTTTCAGGCGACGAAGGGCGGCGGTCATGGTGATTACCACCTGATTGTGCTGGCGCCTTCCAGCGTGCAGGAAGCGGCTGACCTTGTGCAGGATGGCTTTGACCTTGCGGATAAATACCGTATGCCCGTGATGGTGCTGGGCGATGGCATGATTGGCCAGATGATGGAGCCGGTGGAGTTTAAGCGGAATGAACCGCCCAAGCTGCCCGAGAAGGAATGGGCGGCGAATGGTTGGAGCGATAAGAGCAAGCCGAGGAGCGTTGTTAATTCGCTTTATATTGAAGCGGAGATCTGCAGCGAGGTAAACCGCAAGCTCAAGGAAAAATATGATGAAGTGATTAAAAACGAAGTGCGTGTGCAGGAATATATGACGGACGATGCGGACTATGTGATCGCGGCGTTTGGCACAATTGCCCGCATTGCCAAGAACGCGGCGAACAAAGCGCGTGAGCAGGGCATAAAGGTGGGTGTGATACGCCCCGTAACGCTGTGGCCCTTCCCTTACGATACGTTTGCCAAAGCGGCAGGCAAGGTAAAGGGGATGCTGGACGTGGAAATGAACCAGGGGCAGATGCTGGAAGATGTGCAGCTGGCAGTTCAGGGCAGGGTGCCCGTGAACTTTTTTGGTACGCAGGGCGGGGTGATCCCGACTCCGGCGCAGATACTGGACGAGATCATTAAAATGAAGGAGGGCAAATAACCATGGCAAAAACAGTGTTTAAAAAGACGGAAATGCTGACGGACGTGCCCCTCCATTATTGCCCGGGATGCACGCATGGCATCATCCACCGCTTGGTGGCAGAGAGCATTGAAGAGCTTGGTATGCAGGATAAGGCGGTAGGTATAGCGCCTGTAGGCTGCGGTGTGTTTGCATATAAATATTTCAATTGTGACATGATGGAAGCGGCACATGGCCGCGCGCCCGCGGTGGCGACAGGGATTAAACGGGTGTGCCCGGAATGTCTTGTGTTTACCTATCAGGGTGATGGAGACCTTGCGTCCATCGGCACGGCAGAGATTGTACATGCGGCAGCGCGGAACGAGAACTTTACCACAATTTTTGTGAACAATGCCATATATGGTATGACGGGCGGACAAATGGCGCCCACAACGCTTGTGGGGCAGGTAACGACGACATCGCCCTATGGCAGGAATGAACAGACACAGGGCCAGCCGGTGAATATTGCCGAGATGCTGGCGACAGTGAATGGCGCGTATTATATTGAGCGCACCTCTGTGCACGATGTGGCCAATGTAATCAAAACGAAAAAAGCGATTAAAAAAGCGTTCCAGAACCAGATAGACGGCAAAGGGTTTTCGTTGGTGGAGGTGCTTTCCACCTGCCCGACAAACTGGGGACTCTCGCCGTTGGAATCGATTGACTGGCTGAAGGAAAACATGATCCCACAGTATCCTTTGGGCGTTACGAAAGACAAGGGGGCGGAATGATGACTGAGCAGATTATTTGTGCAGGCTTTGGCGGGCAGGGCGTGCTTTTGGCAGGACAAATCCTTGCTTACGCAGGGCTGGAAGAAGGAAAAAATGTATCATGGCTGCCATCTTATGGCCCGGAGATGCGCGGTGGCACGGCAAACTGCAATGTGGTTGTGTCCGATGAAGAGGTAGCGTCGCCCGTGGTGGTGGAGGCGGATTGCGCCATTGTGATGAACCGCCCGTCTATGGAGATGTTTGAGCAGGCGGTGAAACCGGGCGGGCTGTTGATTATGAATTCGGACTTGATTGAGGTGGAGCCCTCGCGTGACGATATCCGGGTGCTGCGCATTCCGGCGAACAGCTTGGCGGAGCAAGCCGGTAGCGTGAAAGCCGCGAACATGGTGGTGTTGGGTGTGTATAACGCCTGTGCGAACATTGTGGATAACAAGACGATTATTAAGTGCCTGGAAAAGCTGATGGGGGAGAAGAAAAAGCATCTGATCCCACTCAATGAAAAGGCGATCGACATGGGGTCGGGCGAAGCAAAGAAACAGCAGAGCTGAAGATGTGAAGCCACCGGCGTGCCGTAAGGGGGTATGGCATGAAAAAACTTCTGTGCATGGGAATTCTGGCGCTTTGTACGTTGCTATGTGCATGTGGCGGCGCATTGCCTGATCCGCAGGAAAAGGACGTCCTTGTTGCGGGGGTCAGGGGTGATGCGCCCGGATTTGGATATATAGAGGTGGGCGGAAAAGAGCCTGAGGGCTATGAAGTAGACATTGCCAAGGCGATTGCCCAAAAGCTGGACAAAGAAATTGAATTTCGTATTATGACAGATTCTTCGCGGGAGCCATCCTTGCTGGACGGCGAGGTGGACATGGTGGTTGCGGTGTATACCATCACGAAAGAGCGAGAGGAGCGCATGGCGTTTTCGCAGCCCTATTACACGGATAATCTTGTTTTTATGGTAAAGGAGGCCAGCGGGATTCTTGCGCTGGAAGGGCTGGCAGGCAAAAAGGTGGCCACGGCAGTCGGTGTTACGCCGGCGGAAGAGATTGATGCGGTGCTGGAGCAGGGCGGCGTGCAAGCGGAAGTGGTGCTGTATGACACGTTCTCCAACGCGGCAAAGGCATACAACGAAGGCGGCATAGACGCGCTCTTTATGGATGAATCCGTAATGCATGGATATTTGGGAGAAGGCGATATGCTGCTGGATAGCAAGTTTTCCCCGCAGGAACTGGGCATTGCCATGCGTAAGGAAAACAAACAGTTTATACAAAAGGTGGAAGAAATACTGGCGGAGCTGGACGAGACAGGAGAGCTTGCGGCGATGCGGGTATCTTGGACGCTGGAGGGGTAAACAAAAGGATATAATAAAAAGCTTGTGGGCGTTGCCTGCAAGCTTTTTTGATGGCCAAATCCACTGGCTTTGCCAGTGGTGCAGAAAAAGCTTTAGCGAGGCAAGCAAAACCTCCATTTGATAAGATAAAGTTGGTATGCCAACCAACAAAAAATCAAATGGAGGTTTTGAAAATGTCACAAGACACAAATAGCTCAGCACATACTAAATGGAACTGCAAATATCACATAGTATTTGCACCAAAGTACAGAAGAAAAGTGATTTATGAACAACTAAAAGCAGATATCGGAGCTATATTAAGAGAACTATGTAGGTGGAAACAAGTAAATATAATAGAAGCTGAATTGTGCACAGACCATGTACACATGTTAGTAGAAATAGCACCTAAGATGAGTGTATCTGGATTTGTAGGATTTCTGAAGGGGAAGAGCAGTCTATTGCTGCACGAACGACATGGGAACTTGAAATACAAGCATGGGAATAGGAGCTTTTGGTGCCGTGGATACGGCGGGCAAAAATGCGAAGAGGATAGCAGAATACATACAGAACCAATTGAAAGAGGATCAAGTGAATGAACAACTGGCGTTCAAAGAGTATATAGACCCGTTTACGGGTGGCAAGAAGTAGTTTCGCAAATGGCAGGCCAACATGCGCCTTGAGGCGCTGCTAGTAACAGAGCCTTTAAGGTGTTATAAGAAATACCACCCGCTCAGCGGGTGGATTTTTATTTGCCGATTAGTATTTTTGCTCCAATATATAATCTGCTATGTCATCTAACACCTGTGATTGCTCCTGCGTGTGGGGGATGGTACGTATGGCATCCGCAAGCGGCTGGGACTGAAAACGTATGCCGGAAAGATATTCAGGGATGCTTTCAATCAAATCCGCGTCCATTGCGTCGGAGAATATCCGCGCTTCCTTTATTAGGGCGTCCCGCAGGGAAAGCTGCAGTTCGATGCCCCCCCAGGCAAAGCGGTTGCTGATGGAGATGTCAAAAGAAGGGGACTGGCCAAACAGCCATTCCCAGCTTGCGTTGCGCTTGGCGATTTCATCCACTCCATTTTCGATTTGTGGCGTGATGGGGTAAGGCTGTGCGACGCCATATTCCGACTCAAAGCTACGCTTAAGGGCTTGTGCTATCAGCTCGGGGGTAATATCCGGGTTTAACTCCGAGAGGTTTACTACGCGGGAACGAACAGAAGAGATCCCTTTGGATTCAATTTTGTCTTTGGATACAGCAAGGTATTTTGCCAGCTTGTCGGTATCGGTATCAATCATAATGGTGCCGTGGTGGAAGGCATTATTCTTTTTGTGGCAGAACGCGTTGCCGGAGAATTTCCTGCCATCCGCGAGGATATCGTTTCTGCCGGAGAATTCCGCGTGAATGCCAAAGGAGCGTACTGCGTCCAATATCACTTTTAGCTGGCGGTGCAGGTCATAATTATCCTGGCTGACCACAAATGAAAAGTTGAGGTTGGCAATATCGTGAAAAACAGCACCACCACCTGAAACCCTGCGGGCAAGCTTGCCGCCGTCCGCGAGGAGCTGTTCATGGCGGCATTCGCTCCAGGCGTTTTGATTGCGGCCGATCACAACCGTATCCGCGTGTGTATATAAATACAATATGATTTCGTCTGCTCCCACATTCATCACCATGTATTCTTCCAATGCAAGTGTTTTGTGAGGGTCGTGTTCCGGGTTAAAATAAAAATAGAATTTGTTGAGCATAGTATCCGTCCTTTCTTAGACTACAAAAAAATTATAGGAGAAATTGTGGATAAGCGCAAGTGGAGGGATTACGGCGGAACACATTGCAATACGGAAAAAAACATACTATAATGTTGTTATATAAAAGAATTGGGAAAGGAAAAAACGTGAAACTATTCCAGTCGGAAATGCATTGCCATACCATGGAGGTAAGCCCCTGCTCGAGGATTCCAGCCCGCTATATTGTGCGGGATTATGCGGAGCTGGGCTACCGCTATCTTTTTATAACAGACCATTACCATCCGAATGTATTGGAATCGTTTGAGCTTGGGGAAAAACCGTGGGAGCAGCGAATCCAGCACTTTATGAAGGGATATCGTGCTGCGGCAAAGGAAGCGCAGGGGACGGGGCTTTCTGTGCTGATGGCAATGGAGGTCGTGTTGGGAAGGGATTCTGGAAGCGGCATAGGAAGCGATTTTTTGGTGTATGGGTTTGACGAGGAATTTTTGCTGGAATACCCTTACCTCTATCGCTATAGCTACGCTGATTTTTACAGCCTGATAAAAGAAAAGGGGTACCTGGCATTTCAGGCGCATCCATACAGGTATGGGCTTGAACCTGTCCGACCCATCTGTTATGATGGAATAGAGATTGTAAACACGCACCCGCGCCACGAATCGCGCAACAAGCTGGCGGTAAATTATGCGCTGGATAACGGTCTGTATATGATCGGCGGCAGCGACACGCATTCTGAAGAAGATATTGGCAGGGGTGGCATTATGCTGCCGGAGGGAATTGAAAGCCCAATGGACATAGTGGATTTTTACCGGGAGAAGGGTTCTCCTGAATTAATTGTGACTTTTGGTGCATAATGTTTATTTAAATTTATGCATGGGTATATATTTAATGAAAGCGAAAAGAGGTAATTAAAAATGGGAAAAGTAAATAAGCAAATGAACATCATGGAGATCATCAGCATGGATGAAGGGTGCGCGAGTGTTTTTATGGAGGCAGGAATGGGTTGCCTTGGCTGCGCTGCCGCACATTTTGAAAATTTGGAGCAGGCGTGTGGCGTGCATGGCATTGACGCGGATGAGCTCGAAGCAAAGTTGAATGCTTATTTTGATTCCAAGGAGCAGGCAAAACAGGCATAAAACAAAAGAAAGGAAAATAGTTATGGAAAAATATGTATGCACGATTTGCGGTTACGTGTATGACGAGGCGGAGGGCGACCCGGATAACGGCGTAGCTGCCGGCACAAAGTGGGCGGATGTTCCTGGAGATTGGGTTTGCCCTACATGTGGTGCAGATAAAACGGCGTTTGAAAAGGAATAAGAATAGTTAAATATTAATGAAACAATCTTTCAACCGTCCTTTTGGGCGGTTGAATTTATACATGCCGGGATAGATGGATATACGGCGGGATAGCGGAGGAAAAACATGAAGCCTGTACAACTGACAAATGACATTTGGTGGGTGGGGGTGCAAAACCCCGGATTGAGGATATTTGATGTAATTATGCGAACAGAATGGGGAACGTCGTATAATTCATATCTGGTGAAGGGAAGCGAAAAAACCGTGCTGGTGGATAGCGTGCGGGATGGCTATCTGGAGGAGCAACTGGAGGGGCTGAAGGAAGTCTGTGATCCTACGAAAATTGATTATATCATCTGCAATCATACAGAGCCGGACCATAGTGGCTCGCTAAAGAAAATGCTGGAAACAGCGCCGGGTGCAGTGGTGGTGTGCTCCCGCGCGGCAAAGGCGATTATTAAAGAGCTGATCAACCGTGATTTTGAGTGTATTGTGGTGGGCGATGGGGATACCCTTGACCTCGGCGACAAAAAGCTCAGTTTTATCTCCGCGCCGTTTTTGCACTGGCCGGACACCATGTTTACTTATGTGGAATCCGAAGAGGTGCTGCTGACCTGCGACGCGTTTGGGTTTCATTTTTCTGCGCCGGAGATATTTGATGACAAAACAATGTTGACGGATGAGATGGTGAAATCACAGAAATATTATTTTGATGTAATTATGTCGCCGTTCAAGCCGTATGTGCTGGAGGCGATAAACAAGATTCGTGATCTCAAAATAAAAATCATAGGGCCGTCACACGGGCCGGTGCTACGGGCAGACCCGTGGGGCGCGGTGAAGCGCTATGAGGATTGGGCACAGCCGGAGAAAAAACTGAAGAAACGGATTTATATCGGTTTTGTTTCGTGCTATGGCTATACCACAAAGCTGGCAAAGAAGATATTGGAAGGTATAGAGAGTGTGAAGGGGGATTTCGATGTCCTGTTTGAGGATATTGGTGATTCCAAGCCGGAGGTTGCGGCAGGAAAGATTGTGGGGGCAGATGCGTTTGCGCTGGGGTCACCCACATTAAACAGGGACGCGCTGCCACCTGTATGGGATGTGATGACAGGACTTTGCTCCTACGTGGTGAAGGGTAAACCTGCGGCGTTGTTTGGTACATATGGCTGGAGCGGTGAGGCGTGTAAATATATGGAACAACGGCTTGCAAACCTTGGTGTCAATGTGATTGGGCAAGCGCGGGCGAAGATGGATCCAAGTGAGGAAGAACTAAAAGGTGCATTTGACCTGGGGGTACAGCTTGCCGAGGCGGTGAAGTAGAAGCATGGTGGAAATGCGGGGCGAGCTTATTGCTTCCTGCGGGCTGAATTGCAGGGTGTGTGAGACTTACCAGGTGGGCGAGTGCACAGGCTGCCGCCCCAAGGGAAAGAAGCCTGAGCGGTGTATGCAATGCTATGTCAGGTGCTGTCCCACGTTGGAGGAGACACAGACAGGTTTTTGCCTGGGATGCGAGTTGTTGCCGTGCAGGGAGATCAAGTATATGGATGGTACCTACCAGCAGGACTATGGCGTAAGCCCGTTGAATAATCTTTCTAAGATACAACGGAGCGGCATGGCACAGTTTTTGGCGCAGGAAGAGCTGAAGTGGTATTGCCCGCATTGTAAAAGTGTGACTTGTATGCAATCGGGAGTATGCCCGGCTTGCGGCAAGCCGTGGAGATAAAGAAATAAGAAACCGCCGGAATGCCGGCGGTTTTTATATTGTTTAGAGAGAGCCCAAGGGCTTATGCTTTTGCGATAACCCGGCAGGGCACGCCTGTAACATCCACATAATTCATAGGATACGTGCAAGCAGTAAAGCTACAACCCAAGACGGAGCTTAAATTACACAGGTTTTCTACAATAAAGGTGTTTTTGTTTGCGCAGTATTCGTCTTTGGGCAGGTGTTCCCGTCCCCGCCGTACACCGGCAAAATCAACGCCAATAATAGCTACTTGGCGCAAAAGCAAATCGTCGATCAACGCATCGGACAACTGGGGATGTTCTGTAAAATAGCGTTTTCCGCCATAGCCTTCTTTTTCAATAAATCCAGTATGGAATGCGGCAAACATGCCTGGCTTGAGTTTGCTAAGGTCGATATCAGAAGAAGAGATGTCCCGGTCTGCAATGCCGGTGACATCAAACACGGTTGCGGTAAGTTCTGTATAGGACAGTGGGAATTCTTTTCCCATAGTGTCAAAATGGGTGCCGAGGTGGCCAACTAAAGCCATTTTTTCATTTGCTTGTGCTTTTTCCACCATTTGCGGGGTGATGGGAAGTGTGAGGTCAATCAGCATTTTTTCTCCTTATAAGTCGAAGTGTTTTTAGAAAACGAACTCTGTCTATGAAAGACAGAGTTCGTCGCTAGTTGTGGTTATTCGCAGTCGCAGCCGATGTAATATTGCATTGGGTAAGTCATGTAGCCCACCGGCTCCATTTTTTCCACGGTGTAATAGCCGGGAGGGCAACTGAGAAGCTGTGGAATGCGGTTGACGATTGTAGCGCAGGTGTGCTCCACCGTTGCCGGCTTTTGTACAAAGAAGGTAGTGTCCGGTTCGCCAAAAATCTTCCAGTCGCACATGTCGCCGTCATCCGGCCCGTATACTTTGCCGATGCACTGTGTTTCGATTACGGGCCCCTGGAAGGTTTCGGTGGTGACAACCGCACTCATGCCAATCGCGTTGCCTTTGGGAATTGTTTCGCCCAGTGTTTCAGAATATAAGTCGGTATTATAGAAATACGGGACAGATTTTTGTGTTTGAGATTTGATTGTCCAGCCCATTTTAGAGCAAAGCGCTTCATTGGAATTCCAAACATAAGCCGGCTCCAATGTCTCGGGATGCGCAATCTGCGCTTCAAATTCCGCAGGTGTGAAGCCTGCGCCGTGTGCTTTGGCAAGCGCAAGGCCATAATCCTCCACATTGTAGCTGACAGCGCCTTCGATGCGGTCAATGCGGTGAATGCCGCCCGCGACAGCGGCAATCATGTTGACCCAGTAGATATCCTGCATACCTGACCCCGCAATAGCACAATCGTTCATCTTGGCAAGCAGGTCCAGCCTGTTTGTGATTGCGGGAGAGGTGGTCCAGGGATAGATCGCCTCCTCACATGTCGTGATGGCGTTAATCCCCCTGCTCACAACTTTTTCCATGGCGTCTTCCATGTCCGGCATAAAGCTTAGCATGGTAAGGATGGCAACATCGGCATCGCTGCTGTCCAGCACTTCATCTGCATTATCGCTGATAATGATACCCGTTTTGAAGCCGAGTTCGGCGAAGTCGCCAACATCCATGCCAACAACATTGGGGTCTACGTCGATAGCACC
>JAJDHD010000004.1:17500-84596 GCA_030266015.1 Christensenellaceae bacterium OttesenSCG-928-K19
ATGAAGTATACGGGCTGACGCCTGCCCAGTGCTGGAAGGTTAAGGGGAACTGTTAGCTTTAAGCGAAGCAGAGAACTTAAGCCCCAGTGAACGGCGGCCGTAACTATAACGGTCCTAAGGTAGCGAAATTCCTTGTCAGGTAAGTTCTGACCCGCACGAATGGCGTAACGATTTGGGCGCTGTCTCAACAATGTACCCGGCGAAATTGTAGTATGAGTGAAGATGCTCATTACCCGCGATAGGACGGAAAGACCCCGTAGAGCTTTACTGTAACTTGGCATTGGATTTCGGTATTGGATGTACAGGATAGGTGGGAGACTTGGAAGCGCAGACGTCAGTAGGCGTGGAGTCATCCTTGGGATACCACCCTTCCAATACTGGGGTTCTAACCATAGGCCGTTATCCGGCTATGGGACAGTACCAGGTGGACAGTTTGACTGGGGCGGTCGCCTCCGAAAGAGTAACGGAGGCGCCCAAAGGTTTCCTCAGAATGGTCGGAAATCATTCATTAGAGTGCAAATGCATAAGGGAGCTTGACTGCGAGAGGGACACCTCGAGCAGGGACGAAAGTCGGGATTAGTGATCCGGCGGTATGAGAGTGGAATTGCCGTCGCTCAACGGATAAAAGCTACCTCGGGGATAACAGGCTTATCTCCCCCAAGAGTCCACATCGACGGGGAGGTTTGGCACCTCGATGTCGGCTCGTCGCATCCTGGGGCTGAAGCAGGTCCCAAGGGTTTGGCTGTTCGCCAATTAAAGCGGCACGCGAGCTGGGTTCAGAACGTCGTGAGACAGTTCGGTCCCTATCCATCGTGGGCGCAGGAAATTTGAGAGGAGCTGTCCTTAGTACGAGAGGACCGGGATGGACGTACCAATGGTGTACCAGTTGTTCTGCCAAGGGCATGGCTGGGTAGCTACGTACGGACGGGATAAGCGCTGAAGGCATCTAAGCGCGAAGCCCCCCCCAAGATAAGATTTCCCATCCTTTATGGAGTAAGACCCCTTAGAGATTATGAGGTTGATAGGCCGGAGGTGTAAGTGCAGCAATGTATTTAGCTGACCGGTACTAATAGGTCGAGGGCTTGATCAAATATTTATTTGATGAAAAGTCGAATAACAGGATTTGATGTAGAACGAAGAACTTTTGATTTAGACATCATCTGATTTATTCTTTATGTAGTTTTCAGCGTGCTTGTATTAGCTGAAAGAAGGTTATGATCCTCAGTAGCTCAGCGGTATTACTGAATGCGAGGAGAAGGCAAGCGCAAAGTGCGCAGGCTGAACCCGCGATGAAGGATGCCAGCATGTGTGATAAGAGGAATGTGCGGTAGGGATTAAAGGCCGCAGGAATGATCCTCAGTAGCTCAGCGGTAGAGCATTCGGCTGTTAACCGAAGGGTCGTTGGTTCAAACCCAACCTGGGGAGCCACGTTGGGGCGGGGCACTGCCCCAACAATTAAATAGTTAAAAATTTCCGGTGGCGACACTGTGAGCATGAGATGAGCAAGTCGAAAGACGTGGCGAATCCATAGCGGATGTGTTTCGCCCCAGAAATGAAGAGTAGAGGTATGGTAAACGCCTGACCTCAAAACAATTAAATAGTTAAAAATTTCCGGTGGCGATAGCTAAGGGGATCCACCTGTTCCCATTCCGAACACAGAAGTTAAGCCCTTATACGCCCAAAGTACTTGGCTGGTGACGGCCCGGGAGGATAGGTAGCTGCCGGATTCAAATTTTTATAATGGTGAAGGGCCTTTTTGCACTAACGCAGGAGGGCTTTTTGCTTTATGGGGCTACTTTTTGAGGAGACTTGGTGTAAATGAGATATATTCTTTCTGATGTATTTTGCATTTGTGTGACAACGCTTTTATTGATGTGCAATTTTTGGCGGGATTAAGCAGGTCAACTTTGAAGTATTTGTTCCATTGTGATATGATGATATTGATGTAGAAGGATGAAAATGAGCGTCCACCAGCTTATAAAGAATACTTTGGATTGAATAAATATAATAATTTTATTCATATCCCTTAAGAATAGGCTGAAGTATAATTTGCCAAAAAAATTCCATAATAAGTGGACTTTGGCGAAAATCAAATATATGATATAATAATGTAAAGCCTGTAGTGAAATGCTCCGGCGGAGGCGGTGTTTGTGTTAAAAAAGATAGTATTCCTAGTTATAATATGCGCTGTCCTGTTATGTATTGTGTTGTATTCGGTATCACCACAGGGCGCGGATGATGCAGAATTCTATTTTTTTGATGTTGGTGAGGCTGATTGCATTCTGATCAAAAGTGGTGACAAAGCAGCGCTGGTAGACACGGGGGAGCATAATGACAGTGAAGCTCTTAGTAAGAAGCTGTCTACACTTGGGGTGGAAAAGCTGGATTTTGTGGTGCTTACGCATCCGGACAAAGACCATATTGGCGGGGCAGTGGAGTTGCTCCAGCAATTTCCGGCGGCAAAGGTTTATATGAGCCCGTTTGACAAGCAAAGCGACCGGCAGCGGGAATTAGAGGAATTCCTCGATTCAAGCGATATACCGGTAGAAATGCCGGATGCGCCTGTCCACTTGGCGTTGGGGGAGTTGGCATGTACCATTTATCCTCCGCAGATGGAATATGACGACGCAAACGACGCGTCGCTTCTGGTGTACGCCACGCATGGGAATGCTACAGTGCTATTGGCGGGTGACATAGAAGAACAGCGCATCAACGAGGCAATGACGCTTCCTGTTGAGTATTGTACATTGTATAAAGTCGCCCACCACGGCAGGGAAAATGAGGCATCTGCAGCTTATATCGCCCATCTTTCTCCATTGTTTGCGGTGGTTACGGCGGATGAGGCCGAAGACGCCGTCAGGCAGGCTCTGCGCGAGGAAGGCACGGAACTTTTTTATACTGGTGATGGAGATGTAAAAGCAACAGTGAATGGCGATGAAATAACGCTTACACAGAGAGGGCTCAGTATTGGCAAGGAAGAGACGCGGCAAAGAACAAACACTTGAAGTATCCAGGCAGGAAATTAAATTCCAGTTAAATCCTGTCCAGTATGTACGGCTGGCGCATTCGTTGGAAAATGTATTGCTGGAGGATAAGCATAATGGAGATTTTGGCTATCCTGTCCGGTCGTTGTATTTTGATTCGTTTGCCGATACAGATTTTTTTCAAAAAATGGCGGGAGAAGAAAACCGCAAAAAAATACGGTTGCGTACCTATGATCCGGATGCAAAGCAGGTTAAGCTGGAGATAAAACGCAAGTTTAACAACGACCAGATAAAAAAATCTGTTTGGGTGGAACGCGAGGATGCGTTGGCGCTTATAAATTGCGATTATGAGGTGCTGCGGGAATATGAATCGCCGTCCGCTCAAATGCTTTACGAGATCATGCATGTTAATCGTGTGCGTCCTGTGACGCTTATTGAATATAACCGCAAGGCGTTTATCCATCCAACGAATAATATTCGTATTACGCTGGATACAGATATACGCGCCAGTGAGACTTGCTTTGATTTCTTTGGCCACGACCCCGTCCTAACGCCGGTGGAGGAGTTTGCGTTTGCGTTAGCCGAGGTGAAATTTAACGGATTTTTAATGGGATGGCTTTCAGAGCTTCTTTCTGATTATGGATTTAACCGCAGCGCTTACAGTAAATATGCGGTTGCGCGCTCTATGCTGGAACAATTTTTAACGTAGAAGAGGAGAAATGGCAAAATGAGAGAATTCTTGTACAACCTACTTTATGAAAGCACTTCGGAAATCACGCCGCTTATGGTGCTGGAAAGCATGGGTGTTGCCCTTGTGCTGGCGTTGGTGCTGTATGGCACATACCGTCTTACATTTAGCGGTGTGGTATACAGCAAAAAATTCAACATTTCATTGATCATGCTCACGCTTGTCAGTGCTGTTGTCATGAATATCATTGGAAGCAGCGTGGCGCTTTCCTTAGGTATGGTGGGTGCGCTCTCCATCGTGAGGTTCCGTACAGCTATCAAGGATCCGCGCGATACTGCTTTCATCTTCTGGGCTATTTGCATAGGTTTGGGCGCAGGGTCGCACAATTATCTTATTGTAGCCATTGGCACCCTTGTAATTGCGCTTTTGTGCATCATTCTCAGCCTGCGTATGCGGGGGGATGACAAATACCTTGTTATTGTGCGGGGCAACCTGGAAAATATGGACGCTGTACGCGCACACATTTTTGGCCTTTACCGCGCCTGCAAGCTTCGCGCGGAGACGGTTACAAGTACCTATACCGAATTGGTATATCAGGTGAAGTTGAAGGATGAACATAGCGCCAAAGACTATGAGGCCTTGCAGCAACTGGAAGGGGTCGATTATGTCAATATTGTGGCACAAAATGGAGAAACGCTTGGCTAGATGAAAACAACGATTACTTCGGGCTATAAAACAAAACTTTTAGGCATTCTATTACTGGCCGGTGTGCTGGTTTTATTTGCTGTAATTCTTTTGCCGCTGCCCGACTCGACCACCACGCAGCAAGAGCTTGTGCCCGACCAACCTGTGCGCAGGGAAGGGTGCACCTGCCAGCTTGACCACAACCTGCCTATTGTGGTGATTGATACGGAGGGGCAGGATATCAGCACCCCCCCGCCCTACGCAACGATACAAAATGGAGAGATGGCGCTTAGGGTGCGTGAAAAAAGCGAGAAGTTCAGGGTCAATCTCTCTATCTATGAGCAGGATGGCTACGGTTACACATGTACCTGCGGCGTTGCGCAGCCCACTTTGACACAATCTGTATTGATTAGCCTGCGTGGGCAGTCGTCACTTAGAATGCCCAAAAACCAATATACGCTTAACTTTGTGGATGAGGACGGCGTGGAGCAGCCCCAGAGCGTGCTGGGTATGCCCAGCCACGACCAGTGGGTGCTGAACGGTTCGTATGTAGATAAAAGTCTTGTACGCAACGCGTTGGCGTTTGATATGGCCGAGCAAACTATGGACTATGCGCCGGGGTATGAGTATTGCGAGGTGTTGCTTAATTCTTCGGGGGGAGAGTTCTCCTTTGACCGGGATTATTATGGCGTTTATCTGATGGTAGAAAAGATAGAGCGCGGTGCGAACAGGGTGGATATCGACCGCTCTGACCCAAGGGTAAACGACATTAGTTTTATTATCGCACGGGATAAAGTGAAAGTGGGAGATAATATACTCTACACTGATTGGAGCGCGCTGGAAGATGATTTTGTGATTATCGGAGATACCGTGCGCCAACGCACGGTGATAGTGTGCAGTTACCCGGGCAGCGCAACGCTTACGGAAGAATACGCGGAACGGATTACAGGCTTTTTAAATGATTTTGAATATGCGCTGGAATCTGCCGAGTTCAAGGATATCAATGATGGCTACCGGGGCTATATTGATGTTGATTCCTTTATTGAGCTTGCCATGATCAATGAGCTTTTTAAAAACATTGACGGCGGGGAGATCAGCACCTATTTCTATAAGGACCAGGGTGGCAAAATGAATGCAGGGCCCCTCTGGGACTTTGACCTTACGCTGGGAAATACCGACACAGAGGAAGTAAACGAGCCCACCGGATTTCGTATCATCAATACAATATGGTTTGAACGGTTGTTTCAGGATCCATATTTTGCCAAGCGCTATCAATCCATCTACCGCTTTTTGAGGGCGGGAGAGTGGCAGACAGATGAACTTACCCAAAGGGTGGATGGTCTTGTGGACGAACTGGGTCCCGCCATAGACCGCAACTTGGAGCGGTGGTATACCCCGGAAGCAATCCAGCAAGCAAATGTCAGGACAGATGCGATCTCACGCACGGAGTATGATGCGGAAATTGAAGAGATCAAGCTGTTTTTAACAGAGCGGCTGGATTGGATGGACGATAACCTTCAAATTGTCCAACGCATAGAAAGGAACACAATAGACTGATGCAGATCAGACGTTTTCTCATCATAATTGGCGCCGTTGTTATTGGGATATTGGCCGTGTGGTTAGTTGGCTCGCGGGTTTATTATAGCGGACTTGCTAACGAAGGGCAGGCACAATCTATTTCCCTGCCGCAAATATCCGGGGATCAGTTGTATATGGAGAAGGATGGCGAGCGGGAGGAATTCTACATTCGCGGAGTGCACCTTTCTTCTTTTTACCCCGGTTACGAGCGTAATGTCAGCGATGTCAGCGAGGAACTCATTTTGCGTTGGCTACAGTTGATAGCAGATATGAATGCAAATACCATTATTGTGCCGTATATACAGCCTCCCGCGTTTTACAACGCAATCTACGACTATAATCTTACGAGTGAAACCCCTTTGTACATCATTCACTCCGTTCCCATTGATGTGGAAGCGGCCATCACATTTTATGACGCTTACCAGGAGCAGGTGCGGGATGTGTTGTTGGGAGACGCAAAAGATACAATCGACGTTGTACACGGCAGGGCGACGTTGCTAGGCAGTAACCGGCATCACAGCGGTATATATATGCAGGATGTGTCCAACTATGTACTCGGGTATATTTTGGGAACGGAAACCGCGCCCGAAATCGTTGCGCTCACCAAAGCGCGGTATTCGGATGTTACGGGCTATGAAGGGACTCATTTTCGGGTAGAGGAAGGATCGGCCTTTGAATGCTTTATTGCAGAGATGATGGACTATACCTGTGACTATGAGCAAGCTACATATGGCAAAAAAAGCCTGTATACATACCTGAACTCACCAGACACCGACCCGGTGGAGCATGTGAATGAAACAAATGCGACAAAGGCTGCGGCAATCAACCTGAACAATATTCAAGCGACCGACGCCCAAAATCCCAACTTGTTTGCGGGATTTCTCGCGCATCCAAATGCGCCGGATTTCCTAGATTTTGACGAATTTGACACCTCTCTGGAAACGGGATTTGCTCAATATATCCGTGAGCTTCAGGAGTTTCACAATGCGCCGCTTGTGATTGTGGACACGGGAATGTCTTCTGCACGCGGCAAATCCGGCATAGACGCGGACGACGGCTACGACCGCGGGAACATGAGCGAAGCACAGCAAGGCGAACGGCTGGTAAACTTGCTGCAAGATATTGAAACAGCCGGCTGTGCGGGGGTGGGCGTGCAGTCATGGCAGGACAATTGGGGACTATACACCACCACAAACCTGAAGGATTATACCAATCGCGACACTACGGCCTATTGGCAGGATATGCAGGCAAGCGATGAAAGTTTTGGCTTGCTTGCTTTTGAAGCGGGGCGCATGGAGTCCGTTTGCACGGTAGATGGTGATATTAAAGAGTGGAAGGGCAGCGACATTATTGTGAAGCAGGATGACCTCAGTGTTTCGGCCAAGAGTGATGACAAATACCTGTACCTGATGGTGGAAAAGAGCGGGTGGAGCCTGAATGATGACATCATGTATGTGGGGATTGATATTACACCCAAAAGCGGCGCGGCCTCTTGGGAGGAGGAGGGAATTTCATTCCCTATGGGGGTAGACTTTATATTGCGTTTATCCGGCTATAACGAATCGCGGATGCTGGTGCAAGAGCGTTATGACATTTTTCATTATCTTTATACCTACTACAGCAATGATGTGGATAAACAGGTCAATCCTCCTGCCGCGGATTCGCCGGAGTTTGGCGGCCTTTACCTTTTAAACCGCAAGTCCTTTTATTTGCGGGATACAGGTGTAATTGAGCCGCCGGTCTATTACGAAACAGGGCGTCTTGAAAGCGGAACGGCAAACCCGTCCGACCCAGAATATAATTCCCTTACGGATTTTAATAAAGAAGGGGACGCAATGGAAATCCGCATTCCATGGACAATGCTCAATGTGAGCGACCCGCTGAAAAGGAAAATCCAACCGGATTTTTATGCGGACGGACTATTTTCAGAGGATACTTTTAACGATATCAATATATGTGCCGTTTTTGCGGGAGCGGATGGGACGTCAGCGCAATCGGGCGGCGGTGCACATAGACTTGGCCGTATGAGGAATCTGGAATATAGGGAGCGGCGCAAGCAATCTTATTATATTTTGCAGGAGTATTGGGGGCGACAATAAAGAATATGACAGTGAATCTTGTTTACATCGTATTTATTGGGCTAATAGCTGTGCTTGCGATTGTTAGCATTTACTTTATTTCAGACATGGTGGCACGTCGCAGGGAGGGCAAAAAAGTAGACGCGCTCACGCAAGAGCTGCGGTCTGTTTTTGCGCGTTTTTTGCCTGATGAGGGCGAGCCACATCAGGATCCGGAAAAAGCAGGTTGGGTGATACGGTATAAAGAAAAGCATCCGCACTATACCCCGGAGAGAAAGCAGCCAGGGCAAGTGGACGCGTTTTTTCGCAAGCAGCATAGCGGCGCGGATTATGACGATGATATCAGGCAGTTGAAGAAGCAGGTTATGACCAAGGCCGGGCTGCAGGCGTTCAATACATGCTACAGCGAGTATGTTTTGGCGCATGGTTATACCGAAAAAGCGCGTGATTTTGCCGGTATGGTCATTGATTACCGTGTATTGCAGAAAAACAAAGTGGTGCGGGACAAATACCGCACCAGTTATATTCTTTATCTGTTGGCAGAATACCGCATCTATACCCCGGAGGTAGAGGAGTTTGCGCTTCGGTCATTAAATGATAAATCGCTTTATGTGCGGGGAAACGCGCTTCGGGTAATCAAAAATACCGGGGATATTCCTCTCATGGCATATGCGTTTGAAACGATTAATAAAAGTGAGCACTATTATAACGACAAGGTGCTGATAGACTTTTTGGATAGCTTTGCGGGTGATCTAGACTCGCTGGATGATGAACTGATTAAGCTGTTTGACAGTATGCAGGAAGAACTGCGAGTTCTGCTTATCACGCATTTTACAAACCGCCGCAATAACAATCCGGTCATTCTGGATAAAATGCTGGAGTGCATGGAGGACGAGGACATGGAGGTGGTGATTGCCGCCACTAAATATTTTGGCTGGATGTATGACAAGCGTGCACACGACCTGATTCTTCAAAACCTGGGTAATGAGCAATGGGAAATCCGGGCGCAAAGCGCGCGGGTTGCGCAAAGGGGATATGGCAGCCCACAAATGATAGACAGGCTGGAGTGCCTTCTTGGCGATGGAAACTGGTTTGTGCGTATGAATAGCGCGTATTCATTTATCAATATGGTAGAGGATGAGGCGCGTATTAATGCCGTGCTTGAGGGCGGCGACCGCTATGCTCGTGAGATAACAATGTATGTTATGTTCGATAGAGGTAAGATGGATTATGACCGCTATACCCAAATGATGGAAAAAGAAGCGGAAAGGAGCCTTGCCTGATGCTGGAAACAATTGTTTATTACTTGAATGTTTTTTTCTTTGTATATATGTTCCTATATGCCCTGGTGTTTTTCACAACTACATTAACAGCTTCTCTGCGGCTGGACGATTTTTTTGTGAGAAAGCGGTATATGAGTTACGCTATGCTCTCCAACGATAGGAACTATATCCCTGTGTCCATCCTTGTTCCCGCCTTCAATGAGGAAATCACCATCATTGATACGGTGGAATCTTTGCTTAACCTGAAGTATACGGAATATGAAATTGTTGTGATCAACGATGGATCCGAGGATAACACATCACAGGTTCTGATAGACCGATTTGGGTTAAAGCAGGTTGCGCGCCCGGCGCGGCTTTCTGTGCCCTGCAATGAAATTATTAACGTTTATGAGAATATGGATAAAGTGCGTATCACCCTTGTCAACAAGAAAAACGGCGGCAAGGCCGACGCGCTTAACGCCGGCATCAATATTTGCCGGTTTCCGTTGTTCGCCTGTATTGACGCAGACTCTATGCTGCAGGACGACTCTATCCGTATTGTAGCTGAGCCGTTTTTGGAGAATGACGACACGATAGCCGTGGGCGGCAACATAAAGATTTCCAACGATGTCATAATTGAAAATGGGCAGGTGGTGGAAACAAACATACCCAAGAAGCCGATCATCTTATTCCAGATGATAGAATACCTGCGTGTGTTCCTTGCTTCGCGTGTGGCGCTAAACAGCATCAACGGCAACCTGATTATATCAGGTGCATTTGGCCTTTATAAAAAAGCCGCCGCAATCAACGTGGGTGGTTATACGCCGGGTGTAATTGGCGAGGATATGGAAATCATTGTAAAGATGCACGCTTTTTACAGGAAAAACAAAATACCGTATATGATCTATTATGCGCCGGATGCTATTTGCTGGACACAAGCGCCGGAAAAACTTTCCGTCCTCCGCCGGCAGCGCCGCCGCTGGCACGAGGGTATGGGGCAAAGTTTAGGCAGCCATATGTTTATGTTCTTCAACCCCCATTATGGCACAGTGGGTACGGTTGCGTTCCCCTATTTTGTCTTGTTTGAGTACATTACGCCCATTTTGGAAGTTGCGGGTATTGTTACAATTGTGCTGTCTTATTTCCTAGGCTTGCTCAATGTGCAGTTTTTCATAATGTACCTGCTGATTTATATGGGCTTTAGCATGATAGTATCGCTTATCTCGCTTTTGCTGGATAGATATATCTTCCCCACCCATTCCACGCCCCGGCTCACCGCAAAGCTGGTACTGTTTGCCTTTCTGGAGTCGTTTGGCTACCGGCAGTTCTGCTCACTTTGCCGTTTAGGCGCGTTTATTGGCTTCAACAAAAACCAATGGGGAAAGATGGAACGTACCCAAAACCGCAAACGTGAAGACCAACCGGAGGAATCCTAAATTAATGTTATTCAAACGCATCGGTGCCCTGTTTATTGCGCTGACACTGGCGGCTTTGTTTTCCAGTTGCGTGCAAAACAGCCCTGTTCCCGCGCAGCCGACAAATAGTGCGGCTGCCACGCCCCTGCCAACACCAACGCCAAAGCCTTATCCCGAAGTGTGGGATGTGGAGGGGAACGAGCAAGGGGGAGTGCGCGGCAATGTGCGTGCCTATCAGGATTCCTTTTATTTCTGGAATGGAGATACATGGCAAGCCGATACCCTGCGGGGGGTCAACCTAGGCACTTCTTTGCCGGGCACGGGTGTACGTGACCGAGCCATCCCATACAATACCTACAGGGAGTGGCTGAGGCAGATAGCGGAAATGAACGTGAATACCATACGTGTATACACATGGCAAAACGCCGAATTCTATAAAGCATTGTATGATCATAATACAGGGGCAGATACCCCGTTGTTCCTTATGCAGGGCATATGGATAGAGCAGCAGGAAAGCGGCATAACAGAGGAAAGCCTGCAGGCGTTCATTGATGACGCACAGCGCACTATCGATATGCTGCACGGTGCGTATGAGGATGAGGAAACCAGCTACACCAGCGACGTATCCGAGTGGCTTTGCGGCATTGTCATCGGCTCCGAATGGAGCGCGGCCTATATCGACGTTACCAACAAAGAGACTGCCGATGCATTTTTGGGCAGGTATTTGACCGTTAGCGAAGACGCCCCTGCTTTCGAAACATATCTGTGCCGCTTGGCTGATAGCGTTGTGGCATATCAAGCGGATACCTATCAAACACAAGCGCCTGTCGCGTTCATCAATTGGCCTACGACCGACACGCTGGAGCATCCGCTGGAGCCTGTATCGTCCGAAGACATGGCGTCACTGGATGTGGAGTTAATCGAAGGTACAGACACATTTGTTTGCGGGCAGTTTGCTCTTTATCACGTATATCCCTGGTATCCGGAATTCATTTCGCTGGAGGCGGAAGAAGACGGGTATTATGAGTATCTCACCAGGCTTAACGAATTGCACAGTATCCCTGCGGTAGTAGGCGAATATGGCTCACCCTCTTCTCGTGGCATTTCGCACCAAAGCCTGGATGGCGACTACAAGCAAGGAAACCTTTCCGAGCAGGATCAGGCGGCACAAAATGCCCGCATGACCAAAGCAATTTTTGATTCAGGCTTTTGTGGTGCCGTTTTGTTTAGCTGGCAGGATGAATGGTTTAAGGACACATGGAATGTAAGCGCACTGACATTGCCGGAAGAAAACCGCTACTGGCATAACGCGCAAAGCACGGAGCAATATTATGGTGTGCTGGCATTTGACTCCGGCGAAGAGCGGCTGCCGGTATATGTTGATGGCGATGCTTCCGAATGGGAAGGGGATATACCCGTTGCTGAAGCTAACGGGATGTCGCTTTTTGTGCGTCAGGATGAATCCTACCTTTATGTTATGGCAACAGGGATTTCTGGCGATGCGGAGCTTCTCCTACCGATTGGCTATAGCGTTGGAGGCGGGTTGAGCAGCTATGGGGAGACTAAGTTTTCTTTTCCCGCACGGTATCTTGTGCGTTTTGATAGCCAAGAGGGTACGTCCCTGCTTGTGGCAGACGAATATGACGCATTTTCCTTCTTGCACGAGAATGGGCCGCTTTTGGATGGGGAATTCCATTCTGTTTGGCAATACCTGCGGGGGTCGTTCTCAGTTCCGGGTATGGATAAGGACTACGATGCTGACATTTTTCCGGCTGGGGAGTTGCAAAGCGGTATCACGAACCCTTATCATCAGGATTTTAATTCGCTGGCGGATTTCTATATGGCAGATGGCGTTTTAGAGTTGCGGTTGCCTTGGCAATTAATCGGGTTTATGACCCCTGCGGACTTGCAAGTCATGTCCTCCCTTGCCGGGGTGGATAGCATCCATGCCGAAGAAATAGAAACTATGACAATCGGCATTGGCAATGCCCAAGAAGGGGAGATTGCCATGGGAGAATATGTTTTGTCAGGATGGGATGCCCCCGCCGCCCATGAGCGGTTAAAAATCTCTTATGACGCGATGGCTGAAACCTTTGCACAGTATGCCCTTTCCTGACTTCATTGAAGAATGCAGGGTATGCATCAAGTTTGCTAAACGAAATTGCTTTGCACCGCTATTTGCTGTTGCAGGTGTGTTTGAAGAAAAAAGGCGCCATGCTGCAAGAATGAGGTAGCGTAAGGCGGATGGCTGCAACGGCGTGAGAGGTGTAGAAAAACACCTTGCACCTGCGGCGGGTGTGTCTGAAAATGAAAAAAACCTCCTTTGCCAAGCGCGGCACAATGGCCGTGAATAAAGACAAAGGAGGGTATATTTTGTTATGCCGAAAAAACCAAAAGTGCCGCGAAATCACCTGCTTTTCGTTCTGCCAATATACTCGGAGATTACAGAGAACAGGCCTTCTATGGAAAACGGCTTGGCAATGTGTTTGTTCATGCCGGCTTCTAGGCAAATCTGTTCGTCTTCCTTAAACGCGTTGGCGGTCATCGCAATAATGGGTATGCTTTCCGCTTTATCGGTGCCCAGCAGGCGGATACGTCGTGTCGCTTCCAGTCCGTCCAACACAGGCATTTGCACATCCATCAATATCAAATCATACTTGTCGCCGTCTTTTTGGAATATGTCAATCGCTTGCTGGCCATTTTCGGCGCTATCGATCGCAATGCCCGTTCCCTTTAGCATCCCTTCCACAACAACGCGGTTTACCTTGATGTCCTCTACCAGCAATATCCGTTTATCGCTCCAGTCCACATCTTCCGGTGCGGTGGGTGTCGGTTCAGCGGTTTGACCAAAGTCATAATGCGCAAGCTCGGCGATTGTATTAAACAATGTAGATGGCAAAACCGGCTTGGCAAGGAAGTTTGTAACGCCATATTCCTTGGCTTCTTTTTCGATATCATCCCAGTCGGAAACAGAAATCATCACCGCGATAATATTGTTGCCCGCAATACGCTTGATTTCCTTTGCGGTTTCCCCGCCGCGCATCCCGGGCATATTCCAGTCGATAAACACCATATCGTAAGCGTCATCTGATTCTACACTTTTTTGCACCAGTGATACCGCTTCCCTGCCGCTTTGCGCAACATCGCAGCGCACGGAAAAGCCGGCCAGTATTTTTTGGAAATATTCCAGCACATCCCGCTGGTCGTCCACGACAAGCACATGCAAATCCTTTGTGTCCGCAGTCGTTGCCACCTCGGGCAGTTCGTTTCCGAGTTCTGCTGTCACATCAAATAAAAACTTCGTTCCTTTGCCAGGCTGGCTTTCCACCCAGATTTGCCCGCCCATCAGGTCGATAATCTTTTTGCAGATGGCAAGACCCAGCCCGGTGCCGCCGTATTGGCGTGTGATGCTGCCGTCTGCCTGCTCAAAGGATTGGAACAGCTTTTTCTGCGCATCCTCGTCTATGCCGATCCCAGTATCGATTACTTCCGCATGGATGCGTACCTTGCCCTCGTCGCAGTCGGAATCCTGCTGAATCTTCAATGTTATTTTCCCGTTTTCCGGCGTGAATTTGATAGCGTTGTTTAAAAGGTTGATTAACACCTGTGATAAACGTAGCTCGTCGCTGATAATCATTTGCCGGAAAGGCTGGTTGGTTTCAAAGAAAAGCTGTTGGTTTTTTTCTTCCAGCTTTACCTGCACAACATTAAATACGTTTTGCAGCATTTTTTCAAAATCAAACGCGTCATTCATGATTTCGAATTTGTTGGCGTCAATTTTCGACATATCCAGCACGTCATTTATGATGGCAAGCAGTTGGCGTGAGGACGCATCCACCATGCCCAGATAATCTTTTATTTTTGGCAGGTCGTCTGTTTTATGGGCCAGTGTTGTCATGCCGATGATTGCATTCATAGGCGTCCTGATTTCATGGCTCATGCGAGACAAAAATTCGGATTTTGCTTTTGTGCTGGCAAGGGCTTCCTCTCGTGCTTTATTCAGCTTGCCAAATGTCTCGTTGCGCGAGATGGAGGACGCAATCAAAAGTCCGCTTGCGTTCATAATCTCCGCTTCCAGATTGGTAAATGTGGTATTGCTCTTGCTTGCGGCAAAGCCAATGCCGCCCCAATAGACGCCATGCAAATAAAGCGGCACAAGCATAAGGGCTTGCGATCCCGCTATGCCGGGCGCCTGGCGCAGCCCATCCGGAAGGGACTCTGTCTGGGCGCAGGTATAGTGGTTTTCAGCCATAACCTCCTGCCACGAGGGGAAGAATTCATCGTAATACATGAGTTTGTCTTCCTTACCTGCGCTAAACACGGATGACCCGTCACATGTCCATTCTGAGCGGTAAAAACAGGCTTCGCCCTGCTCTGTTGCCCTGTTTCGCCAAATAAAGGCACGGTCTGCCTGTACGCTTTCGCCAAGCACCTGGAGGGAAAGGTTCAGTACTGTTTCATAGTCGTGGTAAAAATCCCCGACCAGCAGGGCGGCAGCAGAATTTCCTGCGCGTAGCAAGCGGTTTTGCTCTGCGAAATCCTGCTCAGAGGATAAGCTGTTCATCCGCTTAACCTCCATCTCCATGTCCCGGGCTTTTTGCTCGGCCTGTTTAAGCCGGGAGAGCTCAAACGCGATTCCGGCAAGGCGGATGGGAACGCCTTGCTCATCCCATTCGTAAATGATGGCATTTTCGGTTACCCACACAATGCTGCCATCCCTTCGAACCATGCGGAATTCTATGTCATAGCGGTCTATCTCCCCGCGTGTCAGCGCATCCACGTTTTGCTGAACCATGTCCACGTCTTCATCATAGATCATGGCAATCCGCGTGCTACCCCTGTGAGGAACCTCGCCCAGTTCATATCCTGTGATTTGTGCAATAGAGCGGTTGATGCGCATTTCATCCGACGGCAAATGCCAGTTCCATATACCCACATTTGCGGAATCTGCCAGAAAGCTGATCGCGTCGGCAGACAAGCCGGAAATATTTGCGCCAAAGCAAGTAGGATTCTTTTCCATATGTCACCTTTTCATAAGGCCTTAGCCCATTTATATCATATCAATATCCAAACCGCCCACAGATAAGTGCGGATGGTTTGCCCATATCATTATACACTATATATTTGACGGATCATAATTCAATTTCATGTTGGTTGCGGAATTTGTATTTTCCCGTATATTCCGTGGCATAGCCGATTTGGTTTTCGATAACAAGCCGCCGCTGTTCGCAGGTGTGTTTTATTGGATTTGTTTTAGTGATAGAGGGCAATACTGTGATTGGATTTTGGCGCGGCAAATGGTATACTGTTGTTATTCCGCGAGGCAGGGGATGGAGTCTTTGCAGGCGGGCAAAAATTCAATTCAGGGACATCGCTTTTATTCAGATTTGCAAATTAGTTTGTAAGGAAAGCGTTAAGGAAAATCGATGAAAAAATATGTTGTTGCATTGGATCAGGGGACGACAAGCTCCCGTTGTATCATTTTTGACAGGGAGCAAAACATTATCTGCTCCAGGCAAAAGGAGTTTACGCAATATTTTCCGCAGGACGGATGGGTGGAGCATGACCCGGAGGAGATATATTCTTCTCAATACAGTGTGCTTGTGGATGCGGTTGATTTTGCCGGTATTGCACTTGGTGATATTGCCGCCATTGGCATTACCAACCAGCGCGAAACGACGGTGGTATGGGAAAAAGCAACGGGAAAACCGATTTACAATGCCATTGTGTGGCAGTGCCGCCGTACGGCGGCTATTTGCGAGCAGCTAAAAAAAGACGGCTGGAGCGATTATATAAAGGAAAGTACCGGGCTGTTGATTGACGCATATTTTTCCTCTACAAAGGTAAAGTGGATACTGGATCACGTGGAGGGCGCCAGGGAACGCGCGCAGAATGGAGAGCTGTTGTTTGGCACGGTGGATACGTGGCTGCTATGGAACCTGACAAAGGGCAAAGTGCATGTGACGGATTATACCAATGCTTCGCGTACCATGATGTACAATATCAACACGCTTGCGTGGGATAAAAAAATACTGGAAGAGCTGGATATCCCCGAGGCGATGTTGCCAGAGGTGAAAAGCTCCGCAGAGATTTATGGCTATGCGGAGATTTATGGAAAGGAGATTCCCATTGCGGGCATTGCCGGGGATCAGCAGGCAGCCCTCTTTGGCCAGGCGTGCTTTGAGGCAGGGCAAGCAAAAAACACCTATGGGACGGGATGCTTTTTGCTGATGAATACGGGTGAGCAGCGCTGTTACAGTAAAAATGGGCTGATTACCACAATTGCGGCAACACCAAAAGGTAAGGTTTATTATGCGTTGGAAGGCAGCGTGTTTATGGGTGGTGCGGTGATCCAATGGCTGCGGGACGAGATGCATCTGGTGCACAGCAGCAGCGATAGTGAATATTTTGCGCAAAAGGTGCCGGATAACGGCGGGGTATATCTTGTGCCGGCGTTTACCGGGCTGGGCGCGCCGTATTGGGATATGTATGCGCGGGGCACGATAGTGGGGTTAACGCGCGGCTCTAAAGCTGAACATGTTATACGCGCGGCTCTGGAATCCATTGCGTTCCAGTCGCGGGACGTTCTTTCAGCCATAGAGGCGGATACCAATATAGAGCTTGGGCGGCTAAAGGTGGATGGTGGCGCGTCGGCGAATGATTTCTTGATGCAGTTTCAGGCAGATATTACGGGAACGCCTGTGATGCGTCCACGAGTGCGCGAAACAACGGCACTGGGTGCGGCATATCTCGCCGGGCTTGCCACCGGAATTTGGAAGGACACAAAAGAGATTGCCGGGCAATGGACGCTGGATAAACGCTTTGAGCCCGCCATGCCGGAGGAAAAACGCAGCAAGCTCATCAAAAATTGGGAGAAAGCCATAGGCCGTTCCGGGGCATGGCTGGATGAATAAAAGCATGTGGTGTGTGGTATAGTTCGAGTTGAGGTGGATCTTTAGCGGCAAAGACCGCCGCTCTATAAGGAGGCGTATACCGGGTGTTATAGATAAGGGCCGTGCCTGCAAATGCAGGGCGGTTCTTTTTGTATGTGAAGCAAAGGGGATTGTGTGGTAGCCTGCCGGGCAGCCTCACAGCCAGAGCAGGTAGAATTCTGTGTGCTGCCCGGGGGAAGGCGAAAGGGGTGGTTTATAAAATTCTATACAGGAGAGAAAGATTGTCATGTAAAACATAGATAAATGGATTGCCAAAGGCTTTGTTACAACAATATGCTGGAGCGTACCACTCGTGGCAGTACGGTGTTGGAGCCATGATTTGTATCTTAGATAGTTTTGTGACTATGGGACGATCAGGCGGGATCGGCGGTTTTTATTTACGTTCCTATTTGTTTTGTGATGGTGTGCGGAGTGCATAAGCATTTAGTGGCTGCTTTTTTTATGGGAAGTTCCCATGTATAATAAAAAAGCATAAACCAGCAAAGGAGAAAACAAGGGAATGTTTCCAATTGTGATAGGTATTGTGGTTGCAGCGGTGCTTGTGGGTGTGGCGGTTGAAGCTCGCTTTTCCCAGGCAAGGCTGGAGAAAAGGGCGCAAGGCATGTTTGGGCAGAAGCCAGACGAGCTGTCCCGCTTCGATTTGGAAAGCATACAAAGCTATTATGAGGCCGGTGGTGGCAGCGGCGATGTGGATGGGATCACATGGGCGGATATTGACATGGACAGGGTGTTTGCGCGGATAAACAACTGCGCGACCTCTGCCGGGGAGGAATATTTGTATATGCGGCTGCACCGAACGGCGAATGGAGAAGGGCAGCAAAACAGTTGGACGGAGACAAGTGCATACATGGAAGCGCATCCCGACGAGAGGATTGCGGTGCAAAAGATATTGTACAGGACGGGAAAGACTTATTATAATCATGTGGGCGGACTGATTTTTCAGGCCAAACACAAACAATTGAAATCCCCGTGGGTTTACCGCATACTCCAGCTTGTGCCGGTGGCCTGCCTGCCATTGGCTTTTATCAACATGCCACTGGGGCTTGTGTTGGCGGCGTGCGCGGCTGTATTAAATGGAGCAATACACTATAAAGTTGACCGTAGAATTGAGCATGAGCTGAAGGCAATTCGGTATTTAGCCGCTGTTTTGTGGGGATGTGGCAGGCTGCTTCAGCTAAAAAGCGAATCGGTACGCCGTTTTTTGCCCGGGCTGGAGGATGCTTATAAAAAATTCAAGCCGGTGATGAAGGCAATGTCTGGCATGTCGCAAAATATGTCAACCGATCTGGACGCGATCCTTATTTATGTCCGATATATTTTTTTATTGGATATAATACGCTATAACCGGGTTATAAAAAAGATACTGCAAAACCAGGATGAAATCAGGACCCTGTATGAATCACTTGGTAAAATAGATACACTGGTGTCGGTTTTGTCCTTCCGTCGTAGTCTGGAATCCTATGCTGTGCCGCAGTTTTGGGACAAAAAAGGGATTTCCTTTCGCGGGCTGTACCACCCGCTTTTGGAAGGGGCGGTGGCAAATTCGATGAATACGGAAAAAGGATGCCTAGTTACCGGTTCTAACGCGTCGGGAAAGTCAACATTTATCAAAGCGGTGGCGGTAAACTGTATTCTGGCGCAGGCGGTTTACACCTGCACGGCAGAGGAATTTAACATGGCACAGGGCAATGTTATGACGTCTATGGCGGTGAAGGATAATATTGTGGACGGGGAAAGCTATTTTATTGCCGAGATAAAATCTGTTAAGCGTATTGAGGAAGCGTCTTCTGCGGCACGCCTGTGTTATGGTTTTATTGATGAAATACTGCGCGGGACAAATACGGTGGAGAGGATTGCAGCGTCGGTGGCGTTGCTGCGCAGGCTGGGCACACAAAACATACTGTGCATGGTAGCTACGCACGATGTTGAATTGCCGGAGCTGCTAGACAGTAGTTACGGGAATTACCACTTTAGTGAGCGAATTGAGAATGATGAGGTTGTTTTTGATTACAAGCTAAAGGATGGCCCGTCAACAACGCAAAATGCGATCAGGTTGCTGGGGATTATGGGTTTTGAAAAAAGCGTGGTGCAACAGGCGGAGGAACTGGCAGGCCATTATCTATCCAATCACGAATGGAAATGACGTGTGGTTAAAGAATTGCGTTCTGGCTCTCAAACGAGTATACTGGTACGAAAGGGCTGGCCGGGCTTACCGGCACAGTGCCGGGAAGTGGGATGTCTACCGCGTTTTGGCGGAGAGCAGTAAGTGGCGAAAGGGGGATTGCCGGTCATGCGAATTTTTTGTTTGGTTATTATGTTGGTGGGAATGACATTGATGGCTGTCACTGCCTATCGTTATTATAGTTTGATAAAGTATAACAATCAGGAAACATATGCGGTTAAGCAGGAAAGAAGAATAACGCAAAAAGTGAGCCTGGTGCTTATGTTTGTGTTTATCGGGGGATTTTGCGTGGGGATTTTTGATATACTGACACGCCAGGTAGAGCCGATTTATTTTTTTGTTGTTATTATATTTTTTTTGGGTGCATCGTTTATCTTTTCCGCTGTGAGCGCACAGGGGGAGATGGCTGTGGCACTCCGCGGCAAAACAATGGAAACGATGAAGACTTTTGTCAACGCTATTGATTTGAAGGATGCCTACACAAAAGGCCATTCCGCTCATGTTTACCAGATTGTTCGCCTTTTTTATGAATATTTTGATGAAAAAAGGAAAGACCGGATTAATGAGCCCAAATTGCTGGATGCGGCGTTGCTGCATGACATTGGGAAAATAAGCATAAAGGATGAAACCTTGAACAAACCCGGTCGCCTGAGCGAGGAAGACTGGGCGAATATCCGACAGCATCCGTTGAACGGAAAAAAGATGCTGGATGATACGACATTTGCGGAGATTAGCGACTGGGTGCTTTATCATCACGAGAGGATAGACGGGCAGGGCTATTATGGGATGCGGGCAGAAGAGATTCCGGAGGAATCGCGCATTATAACGATTGCGGATACTTATTCCGCGTTGTGCACAGACCGTGTGTACCGCAAGAAGCAGACGCACAGGCAGGCAGTAGAAATTATGAAGGAAGCCATGGGAACACAGCTTGATACAGAGCTGATGCAAATTTTCTTGAGAATCCCCGAGCAGGAACTGGAAACGCTTGCGGCGGGGAGCCTGCCGCAATAAAACCGGCTATTGCTTTTTGGGCGGCGATGGACGGCGGCCGCGGCCATAGCTTCTGCTGCCATGATGGATGGTTTTGACGCGCTTATACAGAACCATAAGCCCGATTGCCGCAGCGATACCAATGATAACGACAATGGCCACGCGCACGCCAATGTAAGCGATGGAACGGCTGAATGTGGCGGTATATGTCGTGTCTGAGTCCAGGTTGTCTGTAAACTTTGTATCTGTGCTGATGATAGTAGAAGGATCGGAGGGGAGCACCCAGCCGACAAAGCGGTAATCCTCGGCGGGAATGGCCTCCAGCGTGACGATGCTGCCCCCGGCATATTGGCCGGAGCCAAGCACAGTGCCGCCTTCCTCGGGTGACACATTGATATCCAGCCGGTATTGCGCGGCAAATTTAGCGATGTATGACGAAGCGCCGGTTATTTCGAATGTATAGCTGTATGGGTTGTCGGCGTCGGCAGGCAAGGGCTCTGCAAGCGAGGACGCGTCAAACCAGCCAAGGAAGGTATAGCCTTCGTTGGGTACGGCCGTAATGGTGACGGAATCCCCCAGAATATAATGACCGGAGCCGCTCTGGGACACACTGCCGCCTTCGGCAGGTTCGGCAATGATGCCAGCGGAAAGCTGCGCTTCAAATTTCGCGACATAGGAGCGGTCCTGCTCCAGGTCATATTCAAACTCGGTCTCCTCGGTAACGAGTTCGTCGTTCTCTGCCCGATACCAGCCGGTAAACGTATAACCTTCATTTGGCGTGGCGGTGAGTGTTACATTCTGCCCCGCACTGTATTCCCCTGCCCCTGTGACACTGCCGCCTTCCGCCGGTTCAACAGAAAGCGAGATTTTAAAATTGTCGGAGGAATCTCCCGATGTTGCAGATGAAACCATGCAGGGGGCCAGCATAAGAAGGAATATGACAGTGAAAATCAGAACTCTTTTCATGGCAAACCAGTCCTTTCGGAAGAAGTGTATTTTACACCATATGTACAATTTCGTAATCGCAAAAAACAATATTTTGTAGTAATAACAACTTTAAACCATTATATCAAAAAAGGCGCGCAATGTCTAAAATATTATGTAAAAAAAATGTAACAACGTGCTTTGAATTCTCGCGGTGGGGTTATATATATAACATATTAAGTTTGAAGGGAGGTTTGCCCATGAAAGAGGTTTATTTGTCAGGTGGTTGTTTTTGGAGTATGCAGCGTTACTTTGATTGTGTGCATGGAGTCTTGCAGACGCAGGCCGGGTTTGTAAATGGAGACACAGAAAATCCGACTTACGCGGAGGTCATTTCCGGCAAGACAGGGTACGCCGAGGCGGTAAGGGTGCAATACAATGAAACAGTGATACCGCTTACCGGCATATTGGATTTGTATTTCAAGGCAATCTGCCCCGGTGGAACGGAGAGGAAGAACTCGCTTAAGGGATCGCAATTCAGGAAGGGTGTGTATTACACCAGGGCAGAAGACGAGCAGGTGATTCTCGACTATATGGAAGAAAACTGGATAATAGGGCGGCTGTGCCCTGTGAAATTGGAAGCGGTGAAAAAGTATTATCCGGCTGAAGAATATCATCAGCACTACCTGGAAAAAAACCCCGACGGACATTGCCATATTGGGAGAGAGGCTTTTATTTATGCAGGAGAATACAAAGTACCGAAGACCGGATGAAGCGGAGCTGAAAAGCAGCCTGGATGAATTGCAATATGCGGTTTTGGTGTTTGGGGAAACGGAAGCGCCGCACACAAGCCCGCATCTGCAAAACAAGGACGAAGGGATTTATGTGGATGTGGCAACAGGAGAGCCGCTGTTTACCACATATGACCAGTTTGACTCCTCGTGCGGCTGGCCCAGCTTTACAAGACCCATAAAAGAAAAACATATTACCACGAAAGAAGACCGCTCGCACGGCATGTGCAGGACAGAAGTGAGAAGCTGCGGGGGCGATTTTCATTTGGGTCATGTGTTTGAGGACGGGCCAGAGGACGAGGGTGGGCTGCGCTATTGCATCAATGGGGCGGCTATCCGCTTTGTGCCGATAGAAGATATGGAAATAGAAGGGTATTCCTATTTGCTTCCATACCTGCATGAAAGAAAGCAGCAATGCAAAAAACATAAATGAAAGCACATAAAACAAACCCTCCCGCTTTGCCAGGCCGGGAGGGTTTTCTTTTCCGTTGGTTATTTGAATTTGATATCTGGGCGCCCTTTGCAAATATAAAAGATGGCGATGGTGGACGGGCCGGCGTGCGCGCCGATTACAGGGCCGATCAGGTCGATATAAGTGCCCTTGATGGTGGGGAAGCGTTCTTTGATGAGCCCTTCTACCATCTGCGCGTCCTCTAATGCGTCCGCATGGCCGATAAAAATCATCTGGCCGTCTGGGTTGTCTATGTCGTTTTCCATTTTGTTTACCATGTCTACAAGGGATTTTTTGCGCCCGCGGATTTTTTCCATGGGGATGATTTTGCCCTCATTGTTGAACACAAGCACAGGCTTAATGTTTAACATGGTGCCAAGAAAAGCGCTTGCGCGGGACACACGGCCACCGCGGCGCAAGTATTCCAGGTTGTCCACTGCAAACCAGTGCATGATTTTGAGCTTGAGGCCTTCCACATAGTCGACCAACTCGTCGAAAGAGGCGCCTTCATCGCGTTTTTGCACAGCGTAATATACCAGCAGGCCGTAGCCCGGCGATGCGGCAAGGCTGTCCAGTATCTCGATTTTACGGTCGGGATATTTTTTCCTAAGCTGTTCTGCCGTCATAAGCGCGTTGTTGTAGGAGCCGGACAGGCCGGAGGAAAATTCAATGTGCACCACGTCTTTTCCCGCCTCTAAAAGCGGGGTGAAAAATTCTGTGTACCGCTCTGTATTTACCATGGAAGTGGTGGCGATACCACCCGCGCGCATTTTCTCATAAAATTCGTGCACAGACATAGTTGCGCCTTTGTCGTCATAATATTCGCCCCCGTCGATAAAAAACTGGTAGGGCAGGACTTTGATGTTGTTTTTTTCCGCAAATTCATTATTAAGGTCATAAACTGAACTACAGGTGATTGCATAATCAGCCATGGGTGGTTGCTCCTTCCGAATAATGGGATTTCCTACATTTTATAGGTTTGGCAGGTAAAAAGCAAGCCTTGTGCCAAAAACGAAAAAACAGTTTGATTATAATTGCATTTAAAAACAATATTTCTATTGTGTTTCATTCGGTTTTATATTAAAATATGGAGAATGGATTATTTCAGCAAGGGCGATTGCGGGATGCCTCAAGCGTGCTGCAATCTATTTTTATCACAAAGGACGGTTTTTTAAAATGCAACTTTCGAAAAAGGCACTTGCAATTTCACCTTCGCTTACGCTCAAGATAACGGCGGTTGCTAAGGAAATGAAAGCAAAGGGACTGGACGTTGCGGGATTTGGCGCGGGAGAGCCGGATTTCGATACGCCTCAGAATATAAAAGACGCGGCAAAAAAAGCGCTGGACATGGGCATGACAAAATACACGCCAGCCTCTGGCACCAATGAGCTGAAGCAGGCGGTTTGCGATTCGTTAAAACGTAAGCAGGGGTTGATTTATGAGCCTAAGCAAATTGTGATTTCAAATGGCGCTAAGCATTCGCTTTATAATATATTCCAGGCGATATTGAATCCGGGCGACGAAGTGATCATTGTGGCACCGTATTGGCTCACGTATCCAGAGCTGGTAAAAATGGCGGACGGCGTTCCCGTTTTTGTGGAATCGTACGAGGAGAATGGCTTTGAGCCGACGGAAGAGGCGATTCGCGCGGCGGTAAGTGAAAAGACGAAGGCGATTATTGTGAACAATCCGTCAAACCCGTGCGGTTGCGTGTATTCGCAAAAGACGCTGGAAATGATTGCACATATCGCAAACGACGTTGGGTTTTATATTGTGTCGGACGAGATTTATGACGAGTTGATCTACGACGGGCACAAGCATTACAGCATTGCGCATGTGGATGAGAATACCTATGGCAGGACAATTCTGGTAAACGGCCTTTCCAAGACGTATTCCATGACAGGCTGGCGTATTGGCTACACGGCGTGCAGGGCGGATATTGCAAGGGTGATGGGCAGCTTTCAGAGCCACGCAACGTCAAACCCAAGCACCATGGCGCAATACGCGGGGATAGAGGCGCTTACAGGCCCGCAGGGCGAACTGGAAAAAATGCGTAAGGAATTTGACCATCGGCGTAAGACGATTGTGAAAATGATTAATGAGATAGACGGGCTTTCCTGTGTGGAGCCAAAGGGTGCGTTTTATGTGATGATGAATATTTCCAAGTTGAAGGGAAAACAGATAGGCGGCAGGACGATAGAAACGTCGCTGGATTTTGCGGAGGAGCTGCTGGACAAGAAGCTGACGGCGGTGGTACCGGGTGCGGCATTTGGCGCGGATGATTATGAACGGCTTTCTTATGCGATTTCCATGGAAACGATAGAAAAAGGGATGCACAGGATTGCGGAATTTGTGCAAATGCTGAAATAGAGGTGCGGTATGAAACACGAACAGACACTGGAGATTCTTGATATACTGGAAAACAACGCCAAAACGACAGCGCAAGAGATTGCATCTATGCTGGATTTGCGCGTGGAGGATGTGCAGGCGGAGATTGAGCGGCTGGAGAAGGAAAAGGTCATCGTGAAGTATACCGCGCTTATAAACAGGCAGGATGTTGCCGAGGCGGAATTTTCTGAGGCGATGATAGAGGTGAAGATTACGCCGCAGCGCGATTATGGATATGACGACCTTGCGCGCCGTATCTATAAATATGACGAGGTGCGTTCTGTTTACCTGATGGCGGGCGCTTATGACCTGTGCGTGCGTGTGCAAAGCCGCAGCATGAAGGAGATATCCAAGTTTGTATTTGAAAAACTGGCGGTGATAGACGGTGTCACCAGCACGGTTACGCTGTTTATTATGCGAAAATACAAGCAGGCGGGCGTTGTGCTCGTGGAGGAGGAAAGGGACGAAAGACTGGTGATTACGCCTTGAATACAGAACGGTTTATTTCGCGGCGGGTGGCGCAGGTGCCGCCCTCCGGCATTCGGAAATTTTTTGATATTGCAAGCGAAATGAAGGACGCGATTTCTTTGGGCGTGGGCGAGCCGGATTTTGTGACGCCATGGAACATTCGCGAGTCTGCCATTTTTTCCATGGAGCGCGGCCACACGCATTATACGTCCAACCACGGGCAGCTTTCGTTGCGCAAGCTGGTTTCGCTCTATTTGGAAACCCGTTTTGGCACGCGTTACAGCCCGGAAAGTGAAATGGTGATAACAGTGGGGGCGAGCGAGGCGTTGGATCTTGCCTTTCGGGCTATTATGGAGCCAGGAGACGAGGTGCTTGTGCCTGCGCCGTCTTATGTGTCTTATATGCCGGGCGTTACATTTGCGGGCGGTACCCCTGTGGCGATAGAGACAAAGGAAGAAGACGATTTCATTATGACGGAGCAAGGGATTGCCGCCGCCATTACGCCCAAAACAAAAGCGATTGTGATTCCTTATCCTAATAATCCTACAGGTGCTATCATGACAAAGGAGCAGCTTGCGGGGATTGTTGATATTATTGTGAAGAATGACCTGCTGGTGATTTCCGACGAGATTTACGCCGAGCTGACCTATGGTGGCAAGCAGCATGTCTCCATTGCGTCGTTCCCAGAGATATACCCACGCTGTGTGGTGATCAATGGATTTTCCAAGGCGTTTGCCATGACGGGCTTCCGGCTGGGATATGCCGCAGGGCCGCGGCCGGTGATAGACGCGATGGTGAAGATACACCAATATTCTATGCTGTGTGCGTCCGTTATGAGCCAGTACGCGGGCGAGGAAGCCTTAAAGCACGAGATGGAAACGGGCTTTGCGCAGGTGGAGAAAATGGTGAAAAGCTATGACCAGCGCAGGAGGTTTATGTTGGATGCGCTTGGCGGGATTGGCCTTGGCGCGTTTGAGCCGCGCGGCGCGTTTTATATCTTCCCGAACATATCGGGAACGGGGCTTAGCTCGGAGGAGTTCTGTTTCCGGCTGATTGAGGAAAAGAAAGTAGCCTGCGTGCCGGGCACAGCGTTTGGAGAGGCGGGAGAAGGCTTTATGCGTTGCTCGTATGCTTCGTCCATGGAAAACCTGAAAGAGGCGGTGAAGCGCATAGGCGAGTTTGTGGACAGTCTGTAGGGGAAATGATAAAATGCGTGTGTGTGGCTACATGCCGCCATGCGTATTTTTTATTTGGAGAAGAATGAATGGACTTTGATGTTAAATTGATTGCGCTGGATCTTGACGATACGCTGATCGACCCAATCCGGCAGGAGTTGACGGAGGAGAACAGGCGGGCTGTCCGTGCCGCAAAGGAAAAAGGGGTGCTGGTGACCGTTGCCACCGGGCGTATTTATCCGTTTGCAAAAAAATGGGTGGAAATGCTGGATATAGACATGAAGGTGATTGCAAGCAATGGCGCGGATTTGCGCAAGGATGGAAAATCGCTACACAGGGAGACAATAAGCGGTGACCTGACACGGCAGGTTTTTCAAAGACTGGAAGGGCATGAGCTGTTTAAGTTTGCCTTTAGCGGCGATTATGTTTACTGTACACCGCAGGATAAAAACAAGGAGCTGTTCACAAAATGGGGCTACATGAAGGGCGAGGAGTATAATTTCCCGTTACGGTTTGTGGACTCGTGGGCGGAGGTTTTGCCACATGTGGAGGGGGATACACAAAAAATATTGCTGTGGTCAACCTCTGGCAGGCAGCAGCAATTGATACGCAAGGAGCTGGAAGGGTTTGCGGATGTGCTGGACATTGTGTGCGGCGGCGGGGTAAACCTGGAGATTACGCCGAAGGGCGTTACCAAGGGCGCGGCGCTTAAACGCGTGGCGAAAGAGTATGGGATTGCCATGGAGAACGTGATGGCGGTGGGTGACAGCGAAAACGATGTCTCTATGCTGCAGGTGGCGGGCGTGCCTATAGTTGTGGCAAACGCCCAGCCCGAAGCAAAAGCGGCCGCCATATATGAGGTGGCGACCTGCGAGGAGAATGGCGTGGCCCAGGCAATCAGGCGTTTTGTGCTATAGGCGCAAGCACCAGAGGGGCGAATGCACTTGCCTTCAAAGCCTGGCACCGTTCCTGTGTTTTGCTGTTTGCGGCAAAAATACGCCGGGCGTGCCCTTGTCTTCGCTAGATAGAACATACCGTACGTTCCACCACGCTCCCTGTGCCCTGCACAGGGAATTTTTATACAGCTGAGTCTGGGCAAGACCAGTTTTCTCTCATCCTATATTGTTACAGACAATTTGGGTTTGCTGTGACAGAAGGTCAATCAATCGCCACACCGCCCCCGCCTGTCCCATCCGGGTTGGTGAAGCTGTAAGCCTCGTTGCCGTCTTCATCGCGGTAGGTTTCCAGCTTTGCGCCTGCTTGCATACCGTCATACAGGGCGGTTTCCTTGCCTGCGTCATCCGCTTTGGTTTCCGTGCATCCTGCAAACAGCGTTGCGCACAGCGCTCCAGTCGCCGCAACCGTTGCGATTTTTTTCCATAATTTCATTTTTCTGTCCCCTTTCGTTTTTCGTGATGCTTTATACATACCACGCCGCAAAACACACCGCAACACCTTTTGTACATTGTTAAGAAAGCAGGAAAAAAACCTTAAGAAGTTCTTTAATATTTCCTATTTAATATGTGGGAAAAAACAAGGCGAAAAAACGCAAAAATTTCCGTTGCACTTTGTGTTTCTATCCCATATAATTACCATGGATTAATTTTTGCGTACAGGAGCGGTGAAGGAAGAGTGGGTATTCAAATTGTGCTGGTGGAGCCGGAGATTCCGCAAAACACGGGTAACATTGCGCGCACCTGCGTTGTGACCGACAGCACGCTCCATATTGTAGGGCCGATGGGGTTTTCGCTGGAGGAAAAGCACATACGGCGTGCCGGGTTGGATTACTGGAAGGATCTCACGTTGTATACCTATGACAGTTTGGAAGAACTTTACGCAAAATATCCACGGGGGGAATACTGGTATTTTTCTTCCAAGGTAGAAAAACGGTTTGATGAAGCACAATATGCGGACGGAAGCTTTCTGGTGTTTGGCAAAGAAACAAAAGGGCTGCCCCGGGCGCTTGTGGAGAAAAACAAAGAGCAAAGCGTGCGTATTCCCATGAAGGAAGGGCAACGCTGCCTGAATCTATCCAATGCAGTGAGTGTTGCTGCTTACGAGGCGCTCAGGCAAAACGGTTATTTTGAGTTAAGATAAGTACCGCCTGAAGGCGGGGGTATAGATTTTTAATTTTTTTCGGAGGAACTTATATGGATTTTTGGACAATTGCTATGCTACTTGGCGGGCTTGGCTTGTTTTTGTATGGCATGAAGCTGATGTCGGACGGCCTGGAAGCAATGGCGGGTGACAAATTGAGGAACAGCCTTGAATTGTTCACAAAAAACCGTTTTGCGGCGGTTGGCGTGGGTGCGGGTGTAACGGCTGTGATCCAAAGCTCGTCGGCCACAACGGTGATGCTGGTTGGATTTATCAATGCCGGCCTGATGACGCTTACTCAAGCGCTCTACGTAGGCATGGGGGCCAATATAGGCACAACGGTGACGGCACAGATTGTGGCTTTTAAAATTACGAAGATTGCCCCGCTTATTCTGTTTGTAGGCGTGCTCATTATGATGTTTGTTAAAAAACGCTCCGTCCGTCGGCTGGGAGAGATTATCGGCGGCCTGGGTATTTTGTTTTTTGGCATGAACGTGATGAGCGAGGCGATGGAGCCGCTCAAAACATTCCAGCCGTTTATCGACATGCTGGCCACGATCGAGGAGCCTGGAATTGGCATATTGGCTGGCGCGGGCGTTACTGCCGTCATTCAAAGTTCGTCGGCCACGATGGGTATTGTGCAATCATTTGCCATGCAGGATATTATGACGCTGGATTCCGCCGTCTACCTGATACTCGGACTCAATATCGGTACATGTATAACAGCAATCCTTGCCAGCCTGGGCGGCACAAAGACGGCCAAGCGCATGGCACTGGCATTGCTGTTATTTAATATATTTGGCGTGGCTATCTTTATGGTGCTGCTGCAACTTTTACCAATTGTGGACTGGGTAAAAAGCTGGTCGCCGGACGAGCCGGTACGCCAGCTGGCAAACTTCCATACGTTTTTCAATGTAATAACAACAGTGATTTTCATCTTTATTCCGTGGGTGCTCACAAAGCTGTCATATATTTTTATCCGGGGAGAAGACAAAAAGCTGGAGGGCAGGAAGCTGGAATACCTGGTTTCGCCATTGCCGGACAGCTCCACGATGGTGGTCGGTCTTGCGATAAAGGAAACGGAGCGTATGCTGCGGATATCGTCGAACAATTTTAGCCTTGCGGTGGATAGTTTTACTAACAAGGATGAAAAAATGGTGAATGAGGTATATGACGCGGAGAAGACGGTGAACTACCTGAACCATGAAATCACGGGAGTGCTTGCAGGCCTTTCCGGCGAGGAGATTCCCGAGGGCGATATGGGTGTGGTAACAGAGCTGTTGCACTCGCTGATGAATATTGAACGGATATCGGACATTGCGGAGAACATAGCAGACCTTGCCATGCATCGCATTGACGCTAAAATTAAAATGGGCAAAAAAGCAACGCACGACTTGGTGGCAATGAAGGAAAAGGTATACGAGGGTATGGAATATGCCTTAAAGGCGATGGTGGAGCGAGACCCGGAGAGTGCGCGGCGCGCACTGGAAATTGAAAATGAAGTAGACAAGATGGAGAAAAAGGCCAAGAAAAGCCACATAAAGCGGCTGAAGAAGGGTGAGTGCACCCCGGCTGCCAGCACGGTGTTTACGGATATTGTCACCATGATGGAAAGGGAAGCTGACCATGCGGCAAATATTGCGTCTGTTATCATACGCGACGACCTGAGGGACGAATTGCTCGATGAGATGGAGGAAGAAGAGTGAGCATAAGATTTACTTGATTCTTAAGCTGTTTTTGGGTACAATAGGTGATGTTTGGAATATATAAATAGTTGCGAGGAGAGAATAGCTGATGAAAAAAACAATCGAAGACATCGATGTTAATGGCAAGAAAGTGCTTGTGCGTGTGGACTTTAATGTGCCGCTTAACGACAAAGGCGAAATAACAGACGAAACGCGCATCCAGGCGGCGCTTCCCACAATTAACTACCTGCTGGGGCATAACGCGAAGGTGATATTGATGTCGCATCTTGGCCGCCCAAAGGGAGAGGTAAAGCCGGAGTATTCACTTGCGCCGGTTGCAAAGAGGCTGGGTGAGCTATTAAATACAAAAGTGGTGTTCGCGAAGGACTGCGTGGGCGAAGAGGCCCAAAAAGCAGTGGATTCCATTGAAGACGGACAGGTTGTGCTGCTGGAGAACCTGCGCTTCCATAAAGAAGAAACGGCGAATGATTCGGAATTTGCCAAGCAGCTTGCCAGCCTTGCGGATATTTATGTAAACGACGCGTTTGGCAGCGCACATCGTGCGCATGCTTCCACAGCGGGCGTTACGGAATACCTGCCGGCAGTGGCTGGTTACCTGATTGGTAAAGAGCTTGACGTGATGGGCAAGGCACTGGAAGACCCAATGCGCCCATTCATCGCAATCCTCGGCGGTGCAAAGGTATCGGATAAAATCGGCGTGATTGAAAACCTGCTTACAAAGGTGGATACGCTTATCATCGGCGGCGGCATGGCAAACACGTTCATTAAGGCTGAGGGGTATGAAGTGGGCAATTCGCTTGTGGATAACGAGCGGCTTGACCTTGCGAACGACCTGCTCGACCAGGCGAAGAAGAAAGGCATCAAAATTATGCTGCCTTCCGACTTTATTGTGGCAAAAGAGCTGAAGGAAGGCGTGCCCACACAGACAGTCGCTGTGGATGACATCCCCGCGGACAGCATGGCGCTTGATATCGGCCCGTCCAGCCGTATCATTTTTGCGAATGAGATCAAAAGCGCGAAGACGGTTATTTGGAATGGCCCCATGGGGGTTGCGGAAATCCCGGAATTTGCGGGTGGCACAAAGGCTGTTGCAGAAGCACTGGCAAATACGGATGCTACAACAATCATTGGCGGCGGGGATAGCGCGGCGGCAGTGAAAAAGCTGGGCTACGCGGATAAAATGTCACACATTTCCACGGGTGGCGGCGCTTCTCTGGAATATCTGGAGGGCAAAGAGCTTCCGGGTGTGGCGGCACTGAACGATAAGTAAGGCTGTTGAGTAGGCAAAACACGGGCGTTTGTGCCCGTGTTTTCATATGATAAGAGCCTGTGCTTCTTAGGTATTTCTAGCAAGCGGCAGGGCTCGTGTTGTACGGAAGGTATCAGATAGGGCTCGATGGGTAAAATCAATTTTCCAAGCCGTTTTCCGGCGAAGGGAAATGACCTTATCCAGGGAGAGTTCACGAGAGGGACGGAGTCTCTTTCGTGGAGCAGGAATTGCCGGCGTACTCTTTAGAAATCCCCCAAGGGCGGCGGCAGGGCTTGCGTTGTATGTGAGGCAACAACGAAAGGAGTTTATGCATGAGAAAACCAATTATTGCAGGGAACTGGAAAATGAATAAAACGCCGGACGAGGCGATGGCGCTGATAGGTGAATTGAAGCCGCTTGTGGCAGATGCCAAGGCCGAAGTGGTGGTGTGCCCGCCCTATGCCTGCCTTGCGGCGGCAGCGCAGGCACTGGCAGGCTCAAACATTGGTTTGGGCGCACAAAATATGGATTATCATGATAGTGGGGCATATACCGGCGAGGTATCTGCAGATATGCTGAAGGCGCTGGGCGTGGAATATGTGATCATCGGGCATTCCGAGCGTCGGCAATATTATGCCGAAACAGACGCTACGGTGAACTTGAAAGTGAAAAAGGCATTAGCCACAGGGCTTGTGCCCATCCTGTGTGTAGGCGAAATGCTGGAAGAGCGCGAGCAAGGCATTACGGCGGAGATAGTGCGTATGCAGACAAAGCTGGCACTGCTGGATGTTTCCGCCGCAGATGTGGCAAAAGTAGTAATTGCTTACGAACCCGTTTGGGCAATTGGAACGGGAAAAACGGCGACGTCGGACGATGCGAACGACACAATTAAAACGATCAGGCAGGCTGTGCGCGAGCTTTATGGCGATAAGGCGGAAGAAGTGCGCATACAGTATGGCGGCAGCATGAACCCCAAAAACGTGGGAGAACTGATGGCAATGAGCGATATCGATGGCGGCCTCATTGGCGGCGCGTCGCTTAAGGCGGAAGATTTTTCAAAGGTGGTAAACTATTAATGGGTTTTACAGCATTGATTATTATGGATGGTTTCGGCGTCAGCAAGGAAACCAAGGGAAACGCGATTTGTGCAGAGGGCACACCAAATCTAAAAAAGCTGGTGGATGCATACCCGCATACACAGATTGGCGCCTCTGGCATGGCGGTGGGTCTGCCCGACGGCCAGATGGGCAACTCAGAGGTAGGACATCTCAATATTGGTGCGGGGCGCGTGGTGTATCAGGAATTGACGCGCATCACCAAGTCGATTAAGGACGGGGATTTTTATCAGAAACAGAAGTTTTTGGACGCGATAGAAAACGCGAAAAAGCATAATACGTCACTGCACCTCATCGGCCTTGTGTCGGATGGTGGCGTGCACTCGCACCAGGAGCACTTATACGCGCTTTTGAAGCTTGCAAAGGAGCGGGGCGTGGGCGGCAGGACCTATGTGCATTGCCTGATGGATGGAAGGGATGTGCCGCCGGACAGCGGCAAGGGCTATATAGAAAAGCTGCAACGCGAGATAGAAGCGATTGGCGCGGGCAAAATTGCCACGGTAATCGGGCGGTATTACGCGATGGACAGGGATAACCGCTGGGAGCGTGTGGAGCTTGCCTACCGTGCGCTTGTAAAGGGCGAGGGCATTAACTTTACCGATGCGGCGGCGGCAATGCAGTCGGCATACGATAAAGAGGAATACGATGAGTTCATCAAGCCTGTTGTTATTACGGAAAATGGTGAGCCTGTCGCAAAGATTGGCGAAAATGATTCAATTATTTTCTTCAATTTCCGTCCGGACAGGGCACGGGAGATCACGCGTACATTTATTGAGCCGGAGTTTGACGGGTTTGCTCGTACCTATTTCCCCAACTATTTTGTTTCTATGACGCAATATAACAAAGAATTTAAAAACATCCACGTGGCATATAAGCCGCAGACGTTGGAAAATACGTTTGGCGAGTATATCAGCAAGCAGGGCAAGCGCCAGTTCCGCATTGCGGAAACGGAGAAATACGCGCATGTTACGTTTTTCTTTAATGGCGGCGTAGAAAAGCCGAACGAGGGCGAGGAGCGTTTTTTGATTCCTTCGCCAAAGGTGGCGACTTATGACCTCAAGCCAGAGATGAGCGCTTATGAAGTGACAGAAAAAGCGGTGGAGGAAATCAAATCCCGCCAGTTTGATGTTATGGTATTAAATTTTGCCAATTGTGATATGGTAGGCCACACGGGTATTTTTGAAGCGGCAGAAAAAGCGGTGGCCGCAGTGGACGAGTGTGTGACAAAGGTGGTAAAGGCAATCCAGGAGATTGACGGAGAAGTGATTATTACGGCAGACCACGGCAACGCGGAGATTATGATAGACCCGGTGACGGGCGGGCCGTTCACGGCGCACAGCACCAATCCTGTGCCATTTATCCTGGTGAGCGGACGCCACAAGGATGCCAAACTGCGCGAAGGCGGCATACTGGCAGATATTGCACCCACGATGCTGGAGCTGATGGGACTGCCCATTCCGGCGGAGATGGAAGGCAAAAGCATGATTGTAAAGTAAGGGAAAAACCTGTATGGCATGTGGCTGTGCAGGTTTTTAGATAAAAAATAGTACAAATTCGGATGTTTACTTTTTGTATTAGAATTAGTATAATGAAAAAAACATGAGTGAGAAGAAAAATGAAAGAACATTTGTCAGGGGGAAAAGCAGCATGATACAGTTGATTTACGCAACAAAAGGCAGTGGCAAGACCAAGCGGCTCATTGACATGGCCAATGAAGAGCTCTCCACCACAAAAGGCGACGTGGTCTTTATTGACGACGACAAGCGCTACATGTATGACGTGAAGCACCAGATTCGCTTTGTGGATGTGAAGGACTACAAAATTGAGTCGTGCGATGCGTTATATGGCCTTTTGTGCGGCATGGTGGCTCAAAATTTTGATATCCAGGCCATTTTCATCGATGCGTTTTTGAAGATCATTGGCAAAGACGTGGAAGAGATTGAGGACTATATCAAAAAAATAGACGACCTTGCCACAAAAAACCAGTTTAAGGCTGTGATTATTATTAGCGCAGATCCTGACGCGGCACCGGATTATTTGAAAAAGTATATCATATAACACCGGGCGGCGTTTATGCAGTTAAAGAAGGGGTAGATTGCCCTTTCTAAATTTAGTGTGGAAATCATTCAGGCAGGGGGAACGCCCTGCCTTTCTGGTGAAAAGGAGTATCTATGGATGTGATTAGCACGCGCAACGCGAATTATAAAATCCCTGCAACGCAGGCGGTTTTAAAAGGCATATCGGAAGATGGCGGCCTGTTTGTGCCCGAATACTTTCCAAAGCTGGATTTGCACAAGCTGAAAAAAAAGGCGCACCACGGCTATGACGCGGTTGCAGCTGCTATTTTGGGGGAGTTTTTTGATATTGGCGGGCACACGTTAAAAAAGCTGACGGAGCTGGCTTATGCGGGCTTTGATACACGCGAGGTGGTGCCCATGGCAAAGCTGAGCGACACGGAATATGTGATGGAGCTGTCTCATGGCCCCACGCTGGCCTTTAAGGACATGGCACTGCAGGTGCTGCCCCAGCTTATTTCCGAATCGCTTAAAATTCATGAGCAGGAGAATGATATCCTTGTGCTGACTGCCACATCCGGCGACACAGGTAAGGCGGCAATGGAAGGCTTCCGGGATGTGCCGCGCACCTCTATAGTAGTGTTTTATCCGCTCCATGGCGTGGCGCCTATGCAAAAACTGCAAATGGTGACGCAGGAGGGCGGCAACGTTGGTGTTTGTGCGGTGAAGGGGAACTTTGACGATGCGCAAAACGGCGTGAAGGAGCTGTTTGGGAACGGTGTGTTTAACCGCGAGGTGGAGCAAAAGGGCTTTACGCTGTCCTCTGCCAATTCCATCAATATCGGCAGACTGGTGCCGCAGGTGGCGTATTATGTTTACGCATACCTGAAGCTGTTGGAGGAAGGTGCGGTAAGTGAAGGCGGAGCTGTAAACTTTTGTGTACCCACAGGTAATTTTGGCAATATATTGGCGGCGTATTACGCCATGCGAATGGGTGTGCCGGTGCACAAGCTGATTTGCGCATCCAACCGCAATAACGTTTTGACGGATTTCTTTGATAACGGGCATTACAATGCGCGGCGTGAGTTTTATAAGACAATGTCGCCCTCCATGGATATCCTGATCTCCAGCAATCTGGAGCGTTTGCTGTTTGAACTGGCGGGCAGGGATGATGCTGTGGTAGCGCAGTGGATGGCTGAGCTTTCCTCGCAGGGCGCATATACGATATCGCGCGCGGCAACGGACAAGCTGGCGCGGCATTTTTACGCTGATTTTTGTGATGAGAGGGAAACAGCGGCCACTATCAAAGATATTTTTTCCTATTATGGCTATGTGATGGACCCGCACACAGCGGTGGCGCAATGCGTTTATGACAAATATGTAGGGGAAACGGGAGACAACACGCCCACGGTGGTGATGTCCACGGCAAATCCATACAAATTTACGCAGGACGTGCTTTTTGCCCTGAGCGGTGAGAAGGAGCAGGACGCTTTTGCCGCGGCAGACAAATTGCAAGACCTGACAAACCTGGAGATACCGGAGCAGATTAGCGGGCTGATAAAAAAGCCGATACTGCATGGTAGCGTGGTGGAAAAAGGCGACCAGATAAGCGCGGTCAGGCAATTTATTGAGGGGGAACTGGATTGATGGTGGAAGAAAAGAAGGTTATTTTTTCAGGAATACAACCGTCGGGCAGCCTTACGTTGGGCAATTACCTGGGTGCGGTGAAAAACTGGGTGGCATTGCAGCACGAGTGCACTTGCTACTATTGCGTGGTAGACCTGCACGCCATTACGGTGCGGCAGGACGCGACAGAGCTTAGGAAGCGCACGCTTGATGTGATGTCTGTGCTTATTGCGGCGGGGATAGACCCGGAGCAAAGTGTGCTCTATATGCAATCGCACGTGCCGCAGCATACAGAGCTTGCGTGGATTCTGGATTGCTATACGTACCTTGGCGAGCTTTCGCGCATGACGCAGTTTAAAGACAAAAGCCAGAAGGCGGGGGAGAACATCAACTCCGGTTTGTTTACGTACCCTGTGCTGATGGCGGCGGATATTCTGCTGTATCAGGCGGACATGGTGCCTGTGGGCGTGGATCAAAAGCAGCATCTGGAGCTGACGCGGGACATTGCCATCCGGTTTAACAACCTGTATGGAGATGTGTTTACCGTACCAGACCCGTATATTGGCAAGGCAGGCGCCAAGATTATGAGCCTGCAGGAGCCAGAAAAGAAAATGTCCAAGTCGGATGAGAATGAAAATTCGTATATTGCGCTGCTGGACGGGCCGGATGTAATCCGGCGTAAGGTAAAGCGTGCAGTGACGGACAGTGACGGGGAAATACGCTTTGCGGAGGACAAGCCGGGTGTGTCTAACCTGCTGTCCATTTATTCTTCCATTTGCGGGATTTCTGTGGAGGAAGGGGAGAAGGAATTCTCCGGGCAGGGATATGGCGTGCTGAAGGAACGTGTGGCAGAGGCGGTTGTGGACGTGCTGGAACCGTTGCAAAAAAAGTATCATGAGATACGCAAGGACAAAGCATACCTGACCGAGGTGATGCAAAAAAATAGCCAGAAGGCTGCTTATGTGGCACAGAAGACACTGGCAAAGGTGCAGCGCAAGGTGGGGCTTGCCCCCACAAAGCTGTAGAAGGCGGCGGCGTTTAAGAGGCTTTTCAGAGGGTTATTTATGAAGCGGTTCCTGTTGATTGTGATAACGGTTTTGCTGGCGGCAGCACTTGTTTGCTGCGCACAGCCGCAAGAGCCGGAAGAAGAGCTGGTGACAGAAGAGTACGCCGAGCCGGTGTATACGGCTGCGCCGGAAGAACCGCCTATTGCCGTCCTTATGAATGGACAGACGCGGTTTAACGAAACGTTTGTGCAGTCGGTGCAGCCGCAAATAGAGGCGGCGGGTTATCGCGCGCTGGTTTATTATTCAGAATCAGATACGGCGCAGGTGGATGATATGTATGCCGCGATTGGCGAGGGTGCCAAAAGCATTGCTATTTTACCGGCGGATATGGATAACCTGCACCAGGTGTTGGATGAAACAGATTTGCAGGGGATTCCTATCGTTAACCTGATGGTGCCTATCAATGGCAGGGTGCAGACGCTGGTCTGCCCTGATTACGCCGAGATGGGACGGATGGCGGCGCAGGCTGCGCAAGAGGCAAGGCCAGAGGGGGCGTCTGTACTGATGGTGGATAATGTGTCCTCCTCGCTTGTGGCGCAGCTAAAGCGCGACGGCTTTTTGGCAGGGGCAGAGGAAACCGGTACTGTGGATTTGGCGGAGGCTGTGCTGGTGGACGGCACAGAGGAACAAGTAAAGGAGCGCACAGCGCAGGCGCTTGCGAGCAACAATTCGATTAATGTCGTTTTTTCGACGGAGGAGCACTTTTTGGACGGAGTGCTGGCGGCGGTGAGCGAAGCGGGGCGAGATGTCTCTGTAATCGCCGTGGGTGGCGGCAGTGTGGTTTTAGATGCTGTGGAAAATGGTTCTGTTTACGCAAGTGTATTCGCAAGTCCTGTGGAATTGGCGGAAATTGCAGTTGGCTACATGATCAGTTTGGCGGGAGACAGCAAGGCGGCTGTGGAGGAATTTGCACAGGTGAAGCTGGAAACGATCTCGCAACGGAACTTGGCGGAATACCGCGCCAAGGACGGCTATGCCGATATACTGACCCCGGCGACGCCCATGCCTTTGCCTACGGAGGAAGTGCCGCAAGAAACGCCGAAGGCGGAAGACGAGCAACAACAGGAAGGCGCGGAGGACGCACAGGACGAAGAGCAGGCGGACGAATAGAAACATGGCCCGGAATCGGAAAGGTGTGTGCTGAAGAATGGATTGGATCACAGGAAATTATATTACAGTAGCAATCGTTATCGCTTTTGCGGTGATTTTGGTGCTTTATCTGTTTGCTGAGAAAAAAAACGACGGCAAGCAAGGCTTTAAAAAAGCGACGGCGCTGAAGCTGACATTAAGCTCGCTGTTTTGCGCCGTAGGAATTATTTCCTATTACCTGCTATATACCTATGCCCACAGAGGCGGGATATACCTGACATTGCAGGTGTTTGTGGTGGTTGGCCTGTTTGTGGCGCTTGGCGGGGATTTCTTCCTGCAATACATCAGGCTGGATATTAAAAAATTTAAAATAGGCATATTGTGTTTCTCTATCACACAGGTGCTGTTTTTAATCCCCATGCTGGTGGTGTACCGTGTGGGATGGCTGGAATTTGTCATAACGGCTGTTGTTTTGGTGCTGGTGCTGCTGATGATGAAAAAGCAGGACTGGCAGCTTGGTGAGGCGCAGAAGGCGCTTACAGTTTATACTATACTGATCACATTTATGGCGGCAAAATCTGTAACGGTATTCTTGGGCGATCACACGGTGGGTACGTTGCTGTTTATGATTGGGGCAATCCTGTTCCTTGTTTCCGACCTGTTGCTGGGTATTTGGAATTACAATACCAGCAAGCGGGCGCACGCCAACCTAAACTGGATCAGTTATTTTTCCGGCTTGATGCTGATTGCGCTCAGCATGAGCCCGGAATTCACCACTTATCTGGGATAAAAGGCGTAAGTTGCAGCAAGGTGCAGATTATTTTGTTATATATGCTTAAGCGGGAGTTGCGCTTTTGCGATAAGTAAGGTAGACTCAGTATTACTTCAAGGAAGAGGTGAAGCGATATGGATATCGGCAGTGTAGATATTGCGGCGTTGAGTGTTGCGATGAAAAGCGCGCAGACAGCGCAGCAAGTGGACGTGGCTGTGATGAAAAATGTGATGGATTCGCAGGAAGTAATTGCGGATGCATTGATTGAGATGATGACGCAGGTGAATGTTTCCGGCGCTTCTGGCCATGTAGATATCTCAGTGTGAGAATAACAAACTTGAAGAATATTATGAGAAAAAATCGCCTGGGTTTCCCGGGCGGTTTTTTTGTGCGCATAAGCGGGTGCGGGTGGGACTTTAAACAACTAAAAAGTGTAGATACAAAACAGGGAATCCGCAGAAATATCAATACAGAACGGATGAGTTATTCGCCGCAAGTCCGCAAAAATTGAAAAGATTACTTTTCATTTAGGCATTGAGATGCGGCGCTATGCGCGGACAAAGGCTGCTATCTTTTTACCGTCGTTATAGCCATCGGTATATAGCTTTTCAATCGCCTGCAAATCTTTGGTTAGTGTTTTCATGCCGGAGATGTCTTTTGGCGCGGCGATGAGTACTTTTCCTTCTGTTTCCAGCTTTTTCAATGCAGCGACTGCATTGTTGTATTTGAGATGACGCTCGGATATGGCGCGTATGGTGTTTGGATATTTGCGCAGCAACAGCTTAATCAAGCCAAAGTTGCTTTGCATAGAGCGGATGGAATCCCTTGGACGGGTTAATATGACCACAAGACGGGTGCAGCCATCTGCAAACGCTTTTTGGTAAGGGATTGGCTCGGCAATACCGCCGTCAAAATATAGCCTGTCATCTACAGGGAAGGGTTTACAGGCGATGGGCAGGGCGCTGGATGCCTTCAGGATGTCATACTGGTCTTGACGGACGTCTCTATTGGAAAAATAATGCGGCGTGCCTGTTTGGGCATCGGTTGCCGCGACAAGGTATTTTGTTTTTGTCTGGCAGAATGCGGGGTAATCTACAGGATCCTCACCATTCGAATTGCTCAGCGTGCCATAAATATAATTGAGATCCAAATAACCCTTTCGTTTGAAAAAATTACCCATGCCCATATATTCTTTGCGCAGGATATAATCAGTATAAAATCTTTTGTTACGGCCTTTTTGCTTGGCAAGGTAGGAAATCATGTTGGCCGCGCCCGCCGATATGCCCAGTCCATAGTCAAATTCAATTTTATGGTCGAGCAGGTAATCGTAGATACCGGCAGAATAAACACCGCGCATCCCGCCCCCAACATCGATAATTCCGGTCATGCCGCCGCTCCTTCAAACATTTTTTCAACCATTATCATAACGAAGCGATGGTAGGAAGTCAAGGCGGCTAGAATGGTGTTGAGGAGCTTGGGATGGGGGCTAAAGTCCACTGGCAATGAAAATTGATTAGGCGTGTTTGGATGGGAAAAAGATGAGCAGTATCAAAGCCCGGCCCTCCAAAGAAAGGTGATGATGGGTAATGCCTGCCGGTGAACAGATGTGAAAAGGGCAATTATTTATGGATAAGTATTGCGTAATACTGGGAATCGTAATATAATACTGCTAAGAGCAAGTTATTTATGTATAGTCGATTTACATTTATAAAAACAAAACGCATTCAATATAATCTCACTGGTGAAAAAAAGCAGTATCGTTTCAGGAAGGAGACAAAAAATGAACAGGCACATGGAGTTATTGGACGAAAACCGTGCATTGCCCGAGCGGATTCAAAAAATCCGGGAAGAGTGGTTTGACACAAAGCCGCAGATTTGTGTGGAGCGGGCGCGGTATTATACAGAATCGTTCAAGGAGACAGAGCAGTATCCCATCGATATCCGGCGCGCTATGGCGCTTATGCATATCATGAAAAACATCACACAGTATATCTCAGAAGGGGAGCTGCTGGTGGGCGGCCTGTCCGAAAAGCCACGCGGCGCGTCTATTTATCCGGAATTTTCCGTGGATTGGATAATAAACGAGTTCAATGGCGACCCGTATGAATTTGACAAGCGCCCGGGCGACGTGTACCGGGTAGACCCGGAGGTAAAGCGGGAGCTGATGGAAGAGATACTGCCTTACTGGAAGGGCAGGACGCAGGAAGATCATGTGATGGCGATGCTGCCCGAAGAAACGATTGTAGCGGGCACAAAGGTGCGCGGGTTTGATGGCTCGTGGATTGTGACACGTGGGGATGGGCACAACATCCCTGATTTCGAAAAAATACTCCAGCTTGGCTGTGAAGGGGTGATAAAGCAAGCGGAGGATAAGCTGGCGTCGCTCGACCTTACCGATCCGGATGACCTCAGGCAACGTCCCTTCCTGCAATCAGTTATCATATCGGCACGCGCACCTATTGCGTATGCAGAGCGGTTTAGCGAGCTGGCAATGGATATGGCCAAAAAAGAGCCGGATGTGAAGCGCAAAAAGGAACTGATGAAAATTGCGGAAAACTGCAAGCACGTGCCCGCAAGGCCGGCGCGGACGTTTGAAGAAGGCTTGCAGTCCATACTGATTGCGGACATTGCAGTGCAGCTAGAAAGCAACGGGCATGGCGTGTCGTTTGGGCGGTTTGACCAGTATATGTATCCGTTGTTCCGGCAGGATATGGACAATGGCACACTGACCGCGGAATATGCGCTGGAGCTTTTGAATTGTTTTTGGATGAAGATCAATGAAATGAGCACGCTTAGGGATTGGCACAACACAAAATTCTTTGTGGGCTACCTTGTATACCAAAACCTGACGATCGGCGGGCAGACATTGCATGGCAAAGACGCGGTAAACGAGCTTTCCTACCTGTGCCTTGCCAGCACCAAGGGCCTTAGGATGATGCAGCCGTCGCTTACGGTGCGTGTGTTCAACAATACAGAGGATGTGTTCTTGGTTGAATGTGCAAAGTCTGTCGCGCTGGGCATTGGTATGCCTGCGTTCTATAACGACGAGGCGATTATCCCTGCGCTGTTGGCAATCGGCTATACGCGGGAAGACGCTGTAAGCTATGGCATCGTGGGATGTGTGGAGCCTGCACCCCCGGGCAAGATTGGCGGGCGGTACGGCGCGGCGTTCCCCAGCCCCACAAAGGTGCTGGAGCTGACCATGCATGGCGGCAAGGATCCGCGCACAGGGCTAACGCCGCTTAAATGCAAAAGCCTGACCGAAGTAAAAGACTATGACGAGTTCATGGAGGAATACAAAAAAGAGCTGGAGTATTACCTGCGGCAGCATGTGATACAGGATAATATCATTGACACAGTGTGGGAGAAGACGCTGCCCACGCCCTTCCTGTCGGCGTTAATCGATGATTGCATTGGCAGGGGCAAAGGTATCAAAGAAGGCGGCGCAAAGTATGACTTTACCGGCGGCCAGACAGTGGGCGCGTCCTGCGCCATCAATGGCCTTGCCGAACTGAAAAAGTTTGTTTTTGATGAAAAGAAGCTGACTGCGGAGCAGATGATGCACGCGTTGGACACGAATTATGAGGATAATACCACAAGCCCCACGGGCGAAGAGATTCGGCAGATGCTACTTAATGACGAATCCAAATTTGGCAATGACGACGAATACGCGGACGAGATCGCGGCGGAGTTTATCGATTACTGGTCTGCTGCCAAGATGAAGTTTAAAAACACAAGGTATGGCCGCGGCCCCATCGGTGGGCATTTCATCCCGTCTACGGCCACGGTGGCATCCAATGTTCCAGCGGGCGAGATCATCACGGCTACGCCGGACGGCAGGAAAGCATACGACCATGTGTCCGAGGGTATTTCGGCATTCCGTGGGTCGGATAAGAACGGCCCGACAGCGCTGATCAACTCCATCGGCAGCATACCAAACATGTGTATGCCAGGTGGCCAATTGTTGAATGTGAAGTTGAACCCCAGTTCCATGAAAGATATGGACGGCTTGAAAAATTTTGTGGCGCTGGTCAAATCGCTGTTTGCGCAAAAAGGATTCCATGTCCAGTTTAATGTGGTGGGCAAGGATACGTTGATAGAAGCCAAGAAAGACCCGGAGAAATACCAGGATCTGATTGTGCGGGTGGCGGGCTACAGCGCGTTCTTCACAACGCTTGCGCCTGAGGTGCAGGATGACATTATCGACCGCACGGAGCACGCAATTTAAAAAGGCTTGGCGGTATAAAAGAGGAATAGTTGGGATTACAGGGCCGGGTTTTCGGCCCTGCGATTTTTTTACGGTGGAAGTATGGAAACAGGAATGATTTTTGATATACAACGGTATAGCCTGAACGACGGTGGCGGCATCAGGACGATTGTTTTTTTCAAAGGCTGCCCGCTGGACTGCAAATGGTGCTCAAACCCGGAATCCAAACGGCGGCAGGCGGAGATTATCTTTTGGAAAAACAGGTGTATTGGCTGTGGCAAATGCGTGGAGGCGTGCCCGGTGAAAAAGGGGTGTAAGCCACAGGGCGAGGCTGCGTGCACATTGTGTATGCGCTGCACGGAGGCCTGCCCGGCAAAGGCGCTGCGGCGCTCCGGGGAAGAGATGACAGTGGCGCAGGTGATGAAAGTGGTGCGGCGTGATGCTGTTTTCTACAGGCACAGCGGTGGCGGCGTTACGCTTTCTGGCGGCGAACCGCTGATGCAGTGGGAGTTTGCGGCGGCACTTGCGGCAGAGCTTCAGGCAAACTTGTTTGATGTGGCGATAGAAACAACGGGTTGTGCAAAATGGGAACACGCGTGGGCGGTGTTCCGGCATTGTGACCGCATATTGTTCGATGTAAAATTCATGGATAACGCAAAGCATAAGCAGCTTACAGGTGTGGACAACGGGTTGATACTGGAGAACGCGGCAAAGCTGGCGGAAACGGGCAAGGAAGTGATTTACCGCGTGCCGCTGATGCAGGACTACAATGCGGATGAGGAGAACATTCTTGCGCTGGTGGCGCTGGCAAAAAAGAACAATGTGAAGCAAATCCACCTGTTGCCATACCACGAGTACGCAAAGCCCAAGTATGAGGCGCTGGGGCTGGAGTATACGTTTTGCGCGCACCCGCCGAAAGAGGCGCACATGGAGAAATTGAAGGCATTGATTACCGCACATGGGCTGGGCGTTCTTGAGGGCGGTTAAGGAAGGAAAACAGCAATGATAAGGCACTGCATATGTGGTGCCTTTTTGTATGGAGTCAAAATAAAAATGCACCCGGTAAGTGGTGGCCGGCAAAACAAGCGTTGGAACGGCAGTGTAAATGGAAAGCAAAATGCGTAAGCTATTTATATTGCAAATAAGTTGTATGAAAACTATAATGAAATCAAATAAGCAACATGAAAAACGAAAGCGCAATGGTCTTTAAGCTGGGCAAAGTATAATAATGACTAGAAAAGACGATATCCTTCAGTATTTCACTGCCAAATGGATATGGTGGCATGGAGCGGTAGAATGACGATAGGCTTGGCAAAGCGGTAAGCAAATTTTAACAAAGCAAAATGAGGAATGGAGGCACAGGATATGGAATTCATGGAGTGTGTGGAAAACAGGCGCAGTGTGCGCAAATATAAGGCGGATAAACCGGAAGAGGGTGTGTTTGAAAAAATTGTACAAGCGGCCTCCTACGCGCCAAGCTGGAAGAATTCGCAAACGGTGCGCTATATTGTGGTAGAGGCAGATAGCGTGAAGAATGAGATTGCGGAGCGTTGTGTGATGGATTTTGAATACAATCAAAAGACCATACAAAACGCGCCTGCTATTATTCTGGTGACGACAATTGCCAGTCGTTCCGGCTATGAACGGGACGGGTCGTTTTCCACCGGCAAGGGCACGCACTGGGAGAGCTTTGACGCGGGCATTGCAACCGGCATATTGTGCCTTGCTGCACATGAGCAAGGGCTGGGTACTGTGGTAATGGGCATTTTTGACGAGGAAAAGGTGAGGCAAGTGGCAGGAATCCCCGACGGGCAAAAGCTGTCCGCCATGGTAGCGGTTGGCTATCCGGAGGAGCAGCCGGCAATGCCAAAGCGCAAGGGTGTAGAGGAACTGCTGTCCATTGTGAAATAACCGGGAAGGCAGATCTCGTCAGTCAATGATTTAGCAAGACAAAGCCTGTATGAAGATACGGGCTTTGTTTTTCTATCTCGGGGTATTGCGTATGCGGCTAGAATTTCTTCTTTTCCAGCACAATTATTTTTATAATGGATAGCGCCGCCTCATATATGGCAAACCAGAGCAATACAGCGCCCACGCTGCCCACCGCATACAGACAGGCAAACGGCGTCCAGCACATAGGTTTTTTTACCAAGGGTGCCTGCACACGCACTTTCTTTTGCCATGCCATTTTATGCTGTTTCTATTGCACAATCTTTGATTTGGCATTTCAAAACCCCGGTGATTTCAACTTGTGTTTCCAGACAAAACAATGACACCGCTTTCCTTTGCACAGGGGCTGGATATAATAAGGTCAACAGGCAATATATAGGACGGGTACAAGGAGGATTGTGATATGAAATGGTTTGACATGACAAGCAAGCGCGCCAATATACTGCATCAGCTATACAGGAAAACAGGGCTGGACCTTGCCGATTTTATGGACAAGACAGACCTCTCCTTCAAAGAGCTGGAGGTAAACATGAGCGGGCGGTGTGGGTCGATATCGGAGCGGGAGTTGAAAGGATTTGCCAAGGGGTTTGATATGAATGTGGAAGAGCTGCTCACTTATCTTGAGCTGAGCGATTTCTTTTGAGGAAAAGGAGAGGTGCAATGGAATTTATCCGGATGAATGCAGCCTCGGGAAGGAAACTCTACGAGCTGTGTGCACCGTATATGAACTTTTGGGAAAACGGAATGGATTTTGGGGATTTCATAGAGGAAGCCGGTATTCCAATCGATAGGCTGAACGATTACTTTAATGGCCGCCGGGACTTGCGAGAGGATGATTTGGCGCGGTTTGCCCGTGTGTGCAGGTTAAAAAGGGATGCGTTAAAAGAATACCTAGAATATGTTTACGGGAGGAGCGTTTGAGCATAAAAAACATATTGCCCTGAAACATAAAAGCCATCTTGCACAGGAAAGGGCGCGATGGCTTTTTCCGAAATGATACGGATCAGCGTAAACGAAAGCCGTCAGGTGTTCTTCATGACGATGTTTTCGACAGCATCCGCCACATCCTCCATTGCGTCACAGCATCCCTCCAGGCAGTCCAGCATACGCGACCATGTTAATATTTCTACGGGGTCGTTCGAGGTTACATGCAGGGCGTGCATCGCTCGGGTGTAAAGCGTGTCTCCGTGGCCTTCCAGCTCGTTTATCTCCACAATATAGGTGCCCAGAGTGGCGCTTTTCTTAAAATTACTGAATTGTTCCATCAGCTTTTTTAGTGTTGCGCAGCATTTGGAGATGATATCCGAAAATTCAAGCGCGTCCGGACGGATTGTCTTGATGTTGTAGGCGTACAGCTTGATCAGGATATCCTCCACCGAATCGACGACTTCATCCAGCAGTTGCGCAATTTCCGCAATATCCTCTATTTCGATGGGTGGCAAGAACTCCCGCGCCAACGCTTTCATCAGCTCGTGTTTTTGCTCGTCGGCAGAATGCTCTATTTTGTGGATCGCTTCCAGCTTTTCAGATAGAGCTTCTTTGTTGAAGCTATGCAGAGTGTCGTCCACAATTTTTGCAGCCATGCAGGAATACTCGGCTAGTTTAGTAAAACCGGCGTAATAATCATAATTTTGCTTGCGTGCCATAGGTTATTTCCTCCCCTGCGTTGTTTGCTTAAAAGATATTTAAAAACAACATGGCCATCAGATATCCAATTACCCCACATCCGGGAAACGTGAGGCCCCACGCGAGGAACATTTCCTTTACAATGCCCCAATTGACGGATGAAACGCGTTTGGCTGCACCCACGCCCATGATGGCAGTTGTTTTTGTGTGCGTGGTGCTCACGGGTAATCCAGTGAAGGAAGAAACGAGCAAGCAGCTTGTGGCGGCTATATCTGCGGAAAACCCTTGGTACTTCTTCAGCTTTGCCATATCCATGCCAACCGCCTTTATAATCCGGTAGCCGCCAATGGATGTGCCGACTGCCATGACGGCGGAGCAAAGCACCATTAGCCATATGGGAATGGTAAAGCTGGAGACATCGCCCTGCCCCTGCGAGAGGAACATACCAAGCAGGAATACCGCCATAAATTTTTGACCATCCTGCGCGCCATGCATAAAGGACATGGCGGCGGCACCGCCGATTTGCGCCTTGCCAAAGAACGGTTCTGTCTTTCGCCTGTCCAGCGGGCGGCCGATGGCCTGCACCGCCTTGGCAATCACCCATCCAAGGCCAAAGCCCATGCCGGAAGACAGCGCCAGGCCATATAACACCTTGACCCATTCACTGCCATTGATGCCCGCAAAGCTGCCCTGAAGTGCGATAGCCGCGCCGGACAGCCCGGCAATCAACGCATGGCTTTCACTTGTGGGAATGCCAAAGCGCCAGGCTGCCGTCGCCCATGCCACAATGGCCACCATGGCGGCACAAAGTGCGACGAGTGCCTTGTGGCTGTCACCGCCGAAGTCCACCATATCATAGATTGTGTACGCAACTGTCGCGTTGATCATGGTCATAACCAAAACGCCAAGGAAATTGAATACTGCGGCCATCATAATCGCAGCCTTTGGTTTCATGGAACGGGTAGAAACGCATGTTGCAATAGCGTTTGGCGCGTCTGTCCATCCGTTCACCAAAATTACGCCCATTGTCAATATGACGGTGATGAGCAAAGCGGGATTGGTGCCTAGCTGGCTCAAAAATTCCATAAACGACACTGTCATATGGTATCCTCTCACAGATGCTGCCATGATTTTTTATTGGTTACGATGACTGGCTTTTTCGGCCTTGTGGCGCATTGCAGCCTGGCTTGCCAGAGCTGCCCCGCCTGTAGAAGAGCCGTTCCATTTCAATTAAGTTCATCATATATCGGTTGACCCAATAATGCAATGATTTTATGGGAGTTTCGATAAAATAGGATGATTCGGGGATAGTACCGTTACAGGTGGCGAGGATGTGGTATGATAAAAAGGGAAAGGAGGTTTGTATGGAACACGAAAAGAATATAATTGTGACAAGCACGGCTTTTGAAAATGGAGGGATTATTCCAGTAAAATTTACCGGTTATGGAGAGGATGTGTCTCCCGGGCTGACGCTTTCGGGGCTAGACGAGAACGCAAAATCCATTGCGATTGTTATGGATGACGTCGACCATCCGATTAAACCCAATTTTAACCATTGGGTGATATGGAATATCCTGCCTTCAGAAAAAATACAGGAAGGGATTCCACGGGGGAAAGTGCTGGAAACGCTGGGCGGTGCCGTGCAGGGGCGCGCATATGGAAAGCATCGCTACCGTGGCCCCAAGCCTCCATTTGGTTGGTCACATCGCTACAGGTATCATGTTTATGTGTTGGATACAAAACTTGACCTTGATCCCGGCACAAGGAAAGACGGTTTGTTAGCGGCAACGGAAGGGCATATTATACAATATGGCGTTCTTGAAGGGCGATACCGGTAGCGGAAAAGCCCTATAACCGCGTGAATGCAGGCGTTCCTTAGCCGCTGAAAAATTGAGTTTTCACACGACTTCTTTCAATCAGAATAGTTTCCTGGTTAAGCACTGAAAGAAGATCGGTGCAAATGGTGGAAACTGTTTCATTGGAAGCACCATAGAGAATAAGGACAAAGGTATCTTCCGTTGTCGTTTCTTTTTCGGTATTAGTCCATACTCCATCGACTTCCGCCAGCGTGTAGTCGATTGCGTATTTTGTGCACACGGCGGATATTGCGGTCTGTGCCTCCTCTATAGATAACTCAGCTTGCAGAGTGTCCTTGTCATTTGTGCCTATATAGAGAAGGTGCTTGTCTGTATTGCCAAAGGTGGAGGATGCAAGGAGCACCCCGGTGGATACCACCGATAAAGATAGGGCCAGGATGGCGATGCCCCACAATAAAGTTCGTTTTGTTTTCACGATACACGGCCTCCTCTTGCTTTAATGACTGCAATGGCACAAAGATGCTGGCGGTGTGGTTACTGTTGCGTCAATTTACATGCCTGTTGTCTGTGGGTTGCCTTGTGTTTTGCAGCCGATGGGTCTCATAAATCAAAAAAATCTTCAAATGATCCGTCTAAATCGATACATAAATTTAAAGGTGATTTTGCCGTAGGGTTAAATTGCCTGTTTCAATAGAGCGAGTTATATTGCGGGAAACGCCGGCACGCAACAACATAAATGCCGAAAAAAGGGTGACCAACGACAGAGTCGCAAGTGAAGGGATAGGTCTCCCTTTGGGTTGTAGTTCGATCACATATAAATCTTGGCCCCTATTTTTTTCATAGTAGTTATCCGCCCCTTTTATTATGCTGTTGTAAAGTAGGCTTGTCAATATATTGCGGGGAGACGATAAAAATCACACAAACAGATTGACAAGGATATTTGACGAGAAAGCTAAAATGAAATGGGGAGACGGGGCGGAATAATAAGCGCATACTTTTTGCGCAGTGCGCAAATAATGTTCTTTGGTTTATATAATAATTATAAGGTAGTGAAAATATAGATGATGCATTCTTGGCGGTGGGCGTGACTGTAGCTTTAGCAGACTCCCGTATATGAGCGAGGGGATGCATAAAGAACCAAAACAGCTTGGAATGTATATTTAGTTTGGGATAGGAGAAATTTATGAAAAAAACTGTGTTGGTTGTAAATCCGCGGGAGGAAGAACGCGGGGAATGGAAGAAGCGGCTTACAGATTCCGGGTACACGGTGCTGGATGCTGGGCAATATCTTTCTGAGATGGTTCGAATACTCAGCCACGCGCCTGTGGATTACGTAGTTTGCTCCTCAGAGCTTATTACAGGTGCAGTTTATGAAGTGTTATCACAAATTCATATATTTTTTCCGAAAGTCCGCATGATAGTTGTTGGCTGGATACAACTGGAACGGGCATTGCCAAATCTTGCCAAGGTTAGCTTTCGAAATGAGTTTGACAGCAACCTGGAGGAGGGCGCCTATTGCCAAATGTCCCTGCCGCCGCAACGCCCAGAGGATATCCTGAGGCTTTTGCTTCGGGAGCATTTTTTGAGTGGGGAACAGGCGGCAGCGTTGTTGCGGGATGCGGGCTATACCTGCAACGGGGAGCTTACTGTCCTCGTGTTAAATGCGAAGCCGTATATTCCATATGATATTTTGCAAAAACTGCCGGCGGAGTTTGCAAAAGGCGCGTCTGTTTTGATGGATGCGGGGGAGGCATGCATTGTTTTGTGTGATTGCGGGGATCCGCTGAAGACCGCGGACGCGCTGCGGGTTTACCTGCTGGAAAATATAGACATCAGTTTTTCCATTGGTATAAGCCGCAGCCGCAAGAAGGTATCTGAGCTTTTTATATCAAGGCGCGAGGCGCTTCGGGCCTCACTGGCGACGCATGAATATGGACTGGATAGCGTGGTGCATATTGATTATCTTGACAAAAAGGATATATGGTATGCATATCCCCATCATAAGGAAAACAGGATGATTGAGTATGCGATGGACGGAGACGCAAAACAGGCGATTGCGTTGCTGGATGAGCTTTTCTCTTTTTTAGAGAAGCGAGAAGAACAGTTAAGCGAACGGTATATCAGGAGCGTTGGCTTGCGCATATGGGCGGGTATGGGGCTGGCGGCATCCTCGCGCCTGCTTGCTTATGAAACGCTGCAGATGGATGCGATGTCGTTTGGCAAATTGGTTACAAGCAAAAACTGGCAAGACATGTACGCCTTCCTGAAGGAAGGGATTCTACAGGTGTCCCTTGAAATGGAGGCTATACAGGAGGTTGCGCGTGACGCCCTGTATACGCGGCTTTCCTCGCTTAGGGCCAAGGGGGAATCTCCTTTGCCGGAGGAGCTTGTGGGGATTTTCCATACAACAATAGGTTTTTTGAACGACGCTGTAACGCAAAATTCCAAAGATACCATTTTTAATTTTTTTCAACAAACGGATGCTTGATAGCCAGGGTTTGTGTGGTGTTCATATGGTGTCGCGCGTAGGGTAAAATAAAAAAGAAACCTTGAATTGTAGGAGGAGTATTTTTTATGTTGTTACAGACAAATCCCAAACGTGCGGGGTGGCGTGTCTTCACGGTATTGCTTGCGGCGGTGTCGTGCGCATGCTATTTCTTTGGAGGGGCTTTTTTTGCATCTGTTCCCGAGGGCGGGCTTGATTACGGGTATATGCTGTATTTCTGTATGCTGATTGCGTTGATTTCCTCTTCCTTGTTGCTGGCAATCGGTGGCACGGCGGCGGATACTGCCATAAACTACCGCCCGGTTCTAGCGGCTGGTATGATTTTTGCGGCGGTAGCGTCCGTGTTTTTAGTGACGCGTGATATTATAGACTCTGCGGAGATGGGGATATTGGCGGCAAACGGGTCCTTTAATAACCTTGTATATTTGATTACGGATGCGGTATTGCTGGTGGCGGCTATCATACTCTCTGGTTTCTTCCTTGGTAGAATCGGTGGAAAAGCGGTTATGGCCGCGGCGTGGATTTTTTTTGTGGGCAATCTGCTGTTTATGGTGGGAGTCCTACTATATTTTACAAATGGCTCTGCTTTTGATGTTGGTTTCTCGTGGTTTAATTTGATTTACCCCTGGGTAGACGCAATGGGGCTTGCGGCAGCCATTGTAGTGTTGGCGCTGGTGCGCAAAACCGATTTGCCGACCAAAAAGATATGAAATGATTCCGATCATGGTAATCCCGGCAGACTCCGAAAGCAAAGGCAATCTTGTTTTTTTCGCAAAAATTGCAGAGCTGTTGTAATTATCGCTTTATATCAGGAGGGAGCCGGTCGTGCTTGCTTTAGGCTAATGCGGTAGCGTGGTATTCCTTCTTTTGCCAAATACGGTGTTTTTTAAAAATAACCCGAACAATGCAATCGCAGCTACAATGCCTATGGTGCAAGACAACGGCAGCATACCCTTTTCCATCAGTCCGAGGCATTCAGGCGCGGCAAGAAAATAGGTTACGCTCACAGCAGACATAAAGACAGCGGGGAGTGCTGTCAGCCAATATGGTTTTTTCTCCTGCCACAGGTAAACGGATGCCGCCCACAGGGCGATCATGGCAAGCGTTTGGTTACTCCATGCAAAGTACCGCCACACGACCATGTAATCAAAGCCATATGCGACGATTACGGCGAACGCTAATATGGGAACGGTGATGAGTAGCCGTTTGCCGATGCTTTTTTGATCCAGTTTAAACCAATCGGCAAGAATCAACCGTGCGCTGCGGAAAGCCGTATCTCCTGAGGTAATAGGGCAGGCAATGACGCCGACCATGGCGAGCACGCCGCCCACCGGGCCAAGAAGTGTCATGCAAATCTGGTAAACTGCGCCGTTTGGGCCGATATTTGGATTGGAAAGCACTGCGTACAGGCCGCCTGTCCCGTTATAGAATGCGACGCCTGCTGCTGCCCACACAAGGGCGATCACACCCTCGGCAATCATGGCGCCATAGAATGTCTGCCGGCCTTTTTTTTCGGTTGTCAGGCAACGTGCCATCAGCGGTGACTGCGTGGCATGAAACCCGGAAATCGCACCGCATGCAACGGTGATAAACATAAAGGGGAAGATGGGAAGGCCTTCCGGATGCATATTCACAAGGCTCATTTCCGGCAACTGGTATCCTTTCGCAATCAGCATAATCCCCACTCCTGCCGCCATGATGATGAGGCAAACGCCAAAAACCGGATATATTTTGCCGATAATCTTGTCGATTGGCAGGAAAGTGGCAAGGAAAAAGTATGCTATGACAACAACAAACCAGAGCATATAACTCGCCGAATCCGAGGTGATCATGGAAATAGACGTGGCTGACCCTATGGCGAATACCGTGCCCAGCATAAGCAACAAAAAGACGGAAAACACGCGCATAATTTGCTTGATGGCACGCCCGAGGAATTGTCCGGTGATATCGGCAATGGAGCACCCGCCGTTGCGCATGGAAAGCATGCCGACAATGTAGTCGTGCACACCACCCGCTAAGATAGAACCTGCGACGATCCAAAGATAAACGACCGGCCCCCACAGCGCACCCTGTATTGCGCCGACAATTGGCCCCAGCCCTGCAATGTTTAAAAGGTGGATCAGGAATATCTTTTTGTTGCCCATGGGGACATAATCCACGCCGTCCTGTTGCGCGGTTGCGGGGGTGGCTCTGTTGTCGGGCTTAAAGATCCGGTCCACAATCTTCCCATAGGTAAAATAGCCGGCAATCAGCAAAGCGATGCTAAGCAAGAATGTTACCATGCGTTCCTCCCGTCAGGCTTCCCGTAACAAATTGATCGCTGTGTTAAACCTTGACCGAAAGATACCAGCTGTCCTCTGTTTCTTTGCACGCTACGTCTCCTGTCAGTTTTTGTACCAATTGCAATCCCAACTCGTCGATAGCCGGGTGTGTTATCGGTTCTTGTTGTATCCCCGGGAATTCCAGCATAACGTCCTTTGTATCCGACCTTCTGGAGCACCGTAGGCGAAAAACACATTGCTGCTCGATGTCAGTGCTTGTGATGGCAAATGCTATTTCCTCCAGCAGTAGCTCTATAGAACGGATCTGCCTGTTGGTAAAGCCATATGGTATGCAGAACGAACGTATCTCGCTCAATAGCGCATACATATCCGCGTTTACGGAAATATCGCGCTCAAATACATCCATCCGTTCAATAAACTGCTGTGTTTTTGGTTTTTGCGGATGGTCGAAAACCTGCTCTGGCGTGCCTATCTCATAAAGGCCGTGCTCGTCAAAATAGGCGACGCGAGAAGCGATGCTGCGAGCAAAATCCATCTCGTGAGTTACGATGATGCTGGTCATTCCATCCTTTACCAACCGTGCGATTACGTTTTGCACTTCGTCTACCATCGTGGGGTCTAGTGCGCTGGTGGGCTCGTCAAATAATAAAACATCCGGCTTCATCATCAGGCAGCGGACGATTGCGACACGCTGCTTTTGGCCGCCCGAAAGCTGGGCGGGCAGATGGTCTGCAAATTGCTCCATACCCACCTGTGCCAACAGTTCTTTGGCTTCGTGTATTGCTTGTGCCTGTGGCATATGATTTACCGCCATGGGCGCCAATATCATATTCTCCAATATATTCAAATGGGAAAACAGGTTGAAGCTTTGGTATACCATGCCCACCTGTGCGCGTAGCCGATCTATATCGGCGGTTTTGTCAAGGATATCCTTGCCTAGCACTGTGATGCTGCCGCTGCTGGGTTGCTCCATTCGGTTGATGCAACGTAGGAATGTGGATTTGCCGCAACCAGAGGGACCAATGATAACAAGCGCTTCGCCTTTATCGACATCAAGGGAGATGTCCTTGAAAACCAGCGTATTGCCAAATGACTTTGCCAGCCCCTTAACTTCTATTATGCTCATTATGCCACCGCCTTAATATGTTTTTCACGCGTGAAGAGCTTCAATATAGAAGACACGATAACCCCGGTAAGCAAATAGATCACAGTAATGATTAGCAAAGAGAGGATGGGGTCGAGCGTACGTGAGGAAATGATTTCACTTGCATAGGTCAGGTCCTGGATTGCGATATACCCGACAATTGACGTCTCCTGCAGTGTCTGGATAAACTGGTTGCGGTAAAGTGGCAGGGCGGTACGCACCGCCTGTGGAAGCTGCACCTTTCGGAATGTTTGGAATTTACTCATGCCAAGCGACCGCGCGGCCTCTACCTCGCCCGGGTTAACGCCTGTCATAGCGGTGTAGAAAATATCTGCCATATAGGAGCCGGTCTTGAGTGTAAAGCAGAATATTGCAATGGCAACAACGGGCAGGGGAACATCTACGAAGACAACATAGGCGCACAGCATTAGCAGCACAAGCGCCGGTATTTGTATAAAGAACTGCGTTATGATATATGCAAGCTTCTTTAACGGTTTTTTGCCAGAGCACATCATGGCGCAAAACAGGCACCCGAGTGCCGTACCCAGCAGGAAGGACACAAACGTCAATAGCAGGGTGGTGCCCAGTCCGTCCAGTAAAAACTGATACCTGTCTTCATAAATCAATGTCATATAAATCGAATTGCTGACCGATCCAAAGAAATCCATTTCCAGTCTCCTTTAAGATAATTCATCCGGCACGCTGCCAAGCGGCTCTTTTCCGACTGTAACCAACATGATGGGGACGTCCATGTACGGTTCGCTAACGAGTGCCAGTTGGTTCAGCTCCACCTCGCTGCGGAAATAATTGGAAAGCGCGCACATAAGCATATCAGCCTGACCATACGCAATTTGCAATACGGCCGTCTCGTAGTTCAATATCTGTATTTCCAGATTATAACCGGCAGCTTTTGCAAAATGCTGTGCAAACTCCACATCACTGCCCGCCGCCTTATTTTTTTCAAAGTCCCAATAAATATAGGGGTATACCTGCTCGGCCACCATACTGATGGTGCCCACATCGCCGTCTGTTAAAACTTCTTTGCTTTCATAGACGCCGTTATTCAGGTGGTTGCAGCGGTATAGAATATCCTTGTATTCTTCCGTTTCACGGAATTCCTGTATAAATTGATTGAAGTCACCCACCAGCGTTTCCCGGCCGTTCGCGAAAAACGCGACCAGTGAATCATCTCCGGCTGGCTGCTCCGATATTTGCAACGCGGGCATAGTAGCCTGCACATGCTTTGCAGCAATGTCGTTCAGCCCAATGGCGTCAATATGACCGCTTTTTAACGCGAGCAGCATGGTGCCAAGATCTTGGTAACGAAACAGTTCAGCATCGCTCGTATCACTTAGCACATAGTCCTCGCTCCATGCTATCCCCACGCCAATGCGCCGCCCTTCCAGGTTGCTGGCGTCAATGGCGGGTTGGTTTTCTCCTGATAATGCGCATCCGGCGGCAAATACAAGGCACAGGCATAGCGCACACAAAATCATTTTTCGAATCATTTCATCCTCATCTTCCTTTACTATCCGGCAAAGCGGGTAAAAAATACATTCATGCCTGGGTGGGCACTTTTCGTTTTGCTGTTGCGATAAAGACGAGAACCATTGTTGCTAATGCCATCAGGTTTGACCATGGGTACAATAAACCTGCGTCTTCTGCGTTGCCGCTGGCATAGTACAAGATTACGCTCAGGACATATATGAGGTTGATCAACAGCAGGATGCCCGAAGCCCATCGCGCCGCCTTGTGGCTGGCCCGGCCCCCAAAATAGGCTGTAAGTATCAAAAACATGACAACAGTACAGATATCGAGCAGCAGGTAGGCCAGCAGGCTGAATGCGCCGCTGATGGACAACAATCCTTGAGCCGCTGCATCCACCACACCGCCAGCCACAGAAACACCGGCAGAAGCTGCACCCAGAATAAACCCGGCTGTAAACAGCTTGTTATACTTCACTGTGGGTACGGACGTTGCGCAGCCCAGCGCCAGTAGCAGGCAGGCCGCGGCCAGGGGCAGGACTGTGCCGGAGTATAAGGCGTCCGGGCTCGATAAATAACCGTTTGCCGCATATGATTTAGACAGATACTCTCCTATCAGAAAAAAGCAAATGCAGGCTGCGGCGGCAACCAGTATGGAACAGATACGCCAGCAGGCACGCTGCCAGCTTGCTTTAAAATCCATTGTAAACCCTCCTTTGAACCGGGATGCGTATAACCTATGTTTGTATTCTGTACAGACAAGCTTTAACCATTTTTCAGTTCCATAGATAACTGGTTTTGCGTGTCGTAGCGGTATTCTGTTAGCCGGACACGCCGACCCAGGATTTTAAGCGCCAGGTCGTCGTCATCTGCGTCAAATGGGTTGTATTCGTTTCCCGCATAGCAAAGCTCTATCGTTACAGAGCTGGATAGCTCAGAGTAGCCAATGCTTAAATCGATTTGGATGTTGTCTGGCGGCAGTTGTGGTACTATCATCATCGCAATCAGCTCCTCCAGTGCGGAGAGTAGCGAATATACCTGCTTTTCCGGAATGGCATGACGGATGCAGAAGTTTTCTACTCCATTGTTCATTTCGTAAATGTCGAAATCGGCAGAGCGTATTTCATAGTTGAATTTGCGGATTCGCTGTATAAATTCCTTTGTCTTTTCTTTTTGTGGGTTTTCAAAAACCTGTGCAGGGCTGCCTTCCTCATAGATGATCCCTTCATCCATATAAAACACGCGTGTGGAAACATCTTGCGCAAACTTCATTTCGTGCGTAACCACCAGCATAGTCATGCCATCCTGCGCAAGCTTTCGCATCACGGACAGCACCTCGCTTACCATGGTGGGATCGAGCGCAGAGGTTGGCTCGTCAAACAGCACGACCTCTGGGTGCATGGCAAGTGTTCGCGCAATAGCCGCGCGCTGCTTTTGTCCGCCGGATAGTTCGTCAGGGTATGCTGTGGCTTTTTCACTTAGGCCCACCATGCGCAAAAGCTCCAAGCCTTCTTCGTATGCTTGCGTTCGGGACAGTCCAAGCAGCTTGGTTGGCCCCAGCATGATGTTTTCTATAATCATCAAGTGCGCATACAGGTTAAAGGACTGGAATACCATGCCCATCTTCTGCCGCATTTTATTCAGGTCGGTATCCGGCGCTGTCAGGTTTTCACCGTCAAAAACAATATCCCCCGCACTGGGTGTTTCCAGCATATTCAGGCAGCGCAAAAAGGTGCTTTTGCCTGTGCCGGATGGGCCGATGATAGAAATAACGTCACCTTTTTCAATGACGGCGTTGATATCACGCAACACCTGCACATCTCCAAATGACTTTTTCAAATGCTTTACTTCAATCACTGAGCTTCACCTCGCGTTTTCTCTTTTTTGGGTCGATGTTTTTCTCCAGGCGCGAGAGGGAGGACACCAGCAGCGTGGAGATGATAAAGTACAATATTGCTGTCACAATCAGCGGGAACGCCGCGTCAAAGGTGCGCGCGCGTATGATATCGCTTGCCTTGGTTAAATCCATGATGGCGATGTAGCCCACAACAGACGTCATTTTGACCATGGAAATCAGCTCCCCGCGAAAAACGGGCAGGGCAATGCGCGCCGCCTGTGGAAACACAATGAGCGTGAAACGCTGCCATTTAGCAAAGCCGGTTGCTGTTGCCGCCTCCACCTGCCCTTTGTCCACACTGCCGATGGACGTGCGCATCAGCTCGGACACATAGGCCGAAAAGTTCAGCGAGAAGGTGATAACAGCCACCAGCACAGGGTCGATATTGATGCCCGCGAGCACCACATAAAACAGCAGCATGAGCAGCACCAGCACGGGGATGCCGCGGATGATTTCTATATAAACCCGAGCAATACCGGAGAGGGCGCTGTTTTTGTTCATATGCAGCATACAGACGCCAAAGCCCAACACCGTGCCCAGCGCCGCGGAGAGGACGGATACAATAACAGTGGTGAGCAGCCCCTGAGCCAACAGCATCCAGCGATTCTCGGTGATAAAGTTACCGATAAAGCTGTCCTTTATGGATTCATACCAGGGCTTTGACGATACATAACCCGGGTTGCGCACTATGGCGACCGACGGATCGTCATAATAAGGGTCGGAAAAATTCACATATTGCGCGCGCTCCTCGGTGGCAGACATGCCCGATATGGCACAATCGATCCTGCCGCTCGTAAGCGCGGGGATGAGGGCAGAGAAGGACATATCCGAATATGTTACGCTCATGCCAAGCTCATAGGCAATGCGCTCTATAAGCTCACAATCCAGCCCCACATAGTGATTATCCTGCACGAACACCAAAGGCTCTGTTGTGGCGGAAATCCCGACCACCAGTTCTTCGCCGTTTTCTATAGTGGGAATATCCGCCAGATCATAGGGTGAATCGTCTTCTTTAACCCAACGGGTGATGATGTCATCCATGGTGCCGTCTTCTTTGAATTCCTGCAACACGCTGTTGATGCTATTGCCCAGGGCCATGTCATCTTTCTTTGTCGCAATCCCGACAGGTTCAGATTGCAACAGATCTGGTAGGTAAACCAGGTCTTCGTTTTGTTTGGTCATTTCCAGCGCCAGCGTGTAATTTGCCAGATAATAATCGACCTGTCCTGTCTTGAGTGCCATCATGGCGTCTACCGTGCTGTCATAGATTTGCATTGATGTGCCGGGGTAATGCTCGCCCATATATATTTCTTGTGTAGAGCCGGTCAAAACAGCCACCTTTCCATCTGCAATTCCAGAGATATCGGCCAGCTCTTCGCTGTTGTTTTGTGCACAACCGAAAAATCCCAGCACAACGGACAGCAACAGCCCCAATATAAGTAAAATGGCCACGGGCTTTCGTTTACGCATCCAGCTTCACCTCGCGTTTTCTCTTTTTTGGGTCGATGTTTTTCTCCAGGCGCGAGAGGGAGGACACCAGCAGCGTGGAGATGATAAAGTACAATATTGCTGTCACAATCAGCGGGAACGCCGCGTCAAAGGTGCGTGCGCGTATGATATCGCTTGCCTTGGTTAAATCCATGATGGCGATGTAGCCCACCACAGACGTCATTTTGACCATGGAAATCAGCTCTCCGCGAAAAACGGGCAGGGCAATGCGCGCCGCCTGTGGGAACACAATGAGCGTGAAGCGCTGCCATTTGGCAAAGCCGGTTGCTGTTGCCGCCTCCACCTGCCCTTTGTCCACACTGCCGATGGACGTGCGCATCAGCTCGGACACATAGGCCGAAAAGTTCAGCGAGAAGGTGATAACAGCCACCAGCACAGGGTCGATATTGATGCCCGCGAGCACCACATAAAACAGCAGCATGAGCAGCACCAGCACGGGGATGCCGCGGATGATTTCTATATAAACCCGAGCAATACCGGAGAGGGCGCTGTTTTTGTTCATATGCAGCATACAGACGCCAAAGCCCAATACCGTGCCCAGCGTCGCGGAGAGGACAGATACAATAACAGTGGTGAGCAGCCCCTGAGCCAACAGTATCCAGCGATTCTCGGTGATAAAGTTGCCGATAAAGCTGTCCTTTATGGATTCATACCAGGGCTTTGACGATACATAATCTGGATTGCGGATCATAACGACCTGTGGGTTGGAAAAATATGCGTGAGAAAAGTTGACCTGCTTTGCCCGCTCTTCGGTAGCGGTCATGTTGGAGATGACACAATCGGCCCTGCCACTCGTAAGTGCGGGGATGAGGGCAGAGAAGGACATATCCGAATACGTTACACTCATGCCAAGCTCATAGGCAATGCGCTCTATAAGCTCGCAATCCAGCCCAACATAGTTATTATCCTGCACAAACACCATGGGCTCCCTGCCGGTGGATATGGCAACCTTCAGTTCTTCCCCACCTTTCACTGCGGGGATGTCCACCTGCTCATAGGGCGAATCGTCTTCTTTAACCCAACGGGTGATGATATCATCCAGTGTGCCGTCCTCTTTAAACTGGGTTAGCACCGCATTGATGCTTTCCAAAAGCCTGGTATTGTCCTTGCCAATGGCGATGGCCGTTTCCTCGTCGGTCAGCCTTTCCGGCAGGTAGGTTAAGTCCCCGTTTGATTTTTTATAGGTTAGGGCGTTTGTGTATGCGGTGATCACATAATCGACCTGCCCTGCGGACAGGGCAAGGACTGAATCCATCAGGCTATCATACATTTGCATGGTGGCGTCCGGATATTTTTCTTCTGCGTATATTTCGCCAATAGATCCGGTCATTACGCCGATGCGACCAGTGGAAATGCCGGAGGCATCGCGAATTTCCCCTGTATCTGTGCTTGTGCATCCCGTGGCAAAACAGGCGGAAAGCGTGAGAAACAGGGCGAGGACAACTAGTTTTTTTGTTTTGGATTTTTTATTCGGCATATGGAAACCTGTAAACAACACGGCTTTTACCTCCTGCCAGCGTATACATCCTGTCTTTATGCGCACCGATGATCATCATGGGGAGCATGTGCTTTGTATCGGCATGGCCGGTTTCTTCATCGGCAGGGTCGCTGTTGCTGCCGCTGTCGCGCAAAATGACGGAGATGGTATCTCCCAGCACAATGCCACATTCAATCACTTCGTTTTTGAGTTTGCCGGACTCCAGCGCCAGCATTTGCGTCTCCTCAATCATCAACATAATTTTGTTTATTGCAGCACGGCCAAGCCCGTGTTCGGTTAAATCATGCTCTACCATGTCTACCAATGTCATCACGCCGTCCTGTGATTTTTCCACATCATAGGAAAGTTCGCTGGCAAGCGCGTGAGGATTTAATAAAAGTGGGAATGTGCTCTTTTTCCATTTCGTTTTTACTATTAGCAAAAGCAGCCCCAACGCTACGGCGCTGCTTATGGAGATGCCCCACATTACGCCTTCCAGGCCAAAGGCCAAGCCAAGGCCGGCACCCAACGATATAGGGAGGAGGAACAGGTAAAGCATTGTGAAGCCAAAGGCAAGACGGATTTTTTCGATATAGGAATAATAGCAAATCATCAGGAGTAATATTGCCGCGGGAAGGCAGCCTGCCGCAAATATACGGACACCTGTGGCAGCCTGTGCGGCCAGGGTGGCATCGACAACGCCAAAGACGCCTGCCACCTGCCCCGAAAATGCAAAAAGGACGATGGCAAGCAGCACGCCCTCGATAGCGGCCACGCGTAATGCCACATGCATTGTTTTTCTTATGCTTGTTTGCATGTGCTCCCCGCGGTACATGCTAACCGGCATGGAAAGGGAGAAACCAGTGCTGCTGAAAAGCGCGATCATCAACTCCAATACATTCATCATGACGGCGAAGACCACCAAGGCAGGTTCTCCAAAGCGGCTTAATAAAAAAACATTCAGGACAAGACGCATTAGGCACAGAAACAGATTAAAGCCGGCACCGCTTGCGCCGACCGTTAATATACGCCCCAGCGTTTTCGTGTCGAAATGCCAACGAAACCGCAACGAAAACCGTTTGGAAAGCATAAAAATTACGAGGGGAGCACGTGATACAAGGAAGCTTAGCACGGTAGCAAGGCCAATACCGCCTGCACCCATGCCTGTGCACAGGATGGTGGAAAGGACAACCATGCTGGCTGCCCTGATGATAGAGGCGGCCATACATGTTTTTTCTCCACCTTCGTTGATGACGATCATATACAGGTAAGAGCCGGGCGCTTGCAACAGTGGCAGGATATAGATGTATTGCAGGTATTCCCGAAAGTATGTGTTTGTTTCGGCCGATACGCCAAACAAGTTAGGATTCAGCGTGTTGATGAGGAGATAAAGAGTGGTAAGCACGCCGCCCATACACACAGAAAAAATAAGCCCCTGGCTGAAGTATCGGTTGGCCTTGTCGCTGTCGTGCTTGCCAATTTCATAGGAAATTTGTGATGATGCCCCAAGGCCGCAGATATCGCTTGTAAATATGATGAATATCAGAAAGGGAGAGGCGAGTGAGATAGCCGAGAGCGCAGCCCCACCGAGCAGGTTTCCGCCGATGACGCTGCTGCAAAGCGACACAATATAGTCCACGCCGATCTGGAAAGTATTTGCCAGGATCAGGAAATGTAGTTTTTTCGAAATAAAGGTTGCTTTCATTATTGCTGCTTTTGCGAATCGTCCTTCCCGGCGCTTTTTTCCAACCGCAATATGTTGTATCCATTTTCATAGCGATAGGATACACTGTCCATCACTTTTTTAGTCAGGAAAATCCCCAACCCGCCCGGCTCCCGGTCACCGGGGGTAAGCCCTGTATCCGCATCTTCTTTGGCAAGCGGGTCAAACGGCACGCCGCTGTCCCTAAACTCCAATACAACATGGGCAGGGGCTGCCGATGCTTCGCAAGAGACACGCACGCTGCCTTCGTTTTCTCCGTAAGCATAATGCGCGATATTCACGAATACCTCCTCGGCTGCCAGTAAAAGTTGGGTGGTGTCCTTCATAGAGAATCCAACATCTTCCAGCTTTTCTTCTAAAAATTCATTTAGGGCATCGAGGTTTTTTGTGTCGGCTGTTAAATGCAGCGTGCTTGTGCTGTCGCATCCGCTATATTCCATCATTAACATGGTAATGTCATCCGCCTGTTCTTCGTCTCCTGCAAACTCGTCTATTTTTTTCCGCATTTGGGCAATGGTTTCCTCCAGATTCGCACCTTGTGAATTCAACTCGCGCAATGCATCACACATGCGTTCTGTGCCAAATTCCTCATAGTCTGAATTATAGGCTTCCGTTACGCCATCTGTGTATAAAAATAACTTTTGACCGGGCGTAAGGCGAAAAGCCTCCTGTTGGTAAGCGCGCCCATCCCAGCTTGCGAGCGCCGGGTTGCGCTTAATTTTTATCAGCTCAAGCGAGGAATCAGAGCCAATTAGTACGGGCGGGTTGTGTCCGGCGTTTACGCATGTCAGTGCACCAGTGCTGATTTCCAGTACACACAGGAACGCTGTCACAAACATTTCTTCGTCGTTGCCGGAGCACAGAGCCTGGTTTACCTTGGTGAACACGTCTGCGGGGCAGGCGCCCGTTTGTGCTTCGTTTTTAATCAACGTTTTGGTGATGACCATAAACAGTGCCGCGCCCACGCCTTTGCCGGAGACATCCGCAACCACCATAGCCACATGGTCGTCATCCGTCATAAAGAAATCATAGAAATCTCCACCCACCTCTTTCGCGGGGTTCATCAGTGCGCGGACGTCGAATTCATCCCGATCGGGAAAGGGTGGGAATATAGTGGGGAGCATACTTTTTTGTATGCGGTTGGCAATATCAAGCTCTGTTTCCACACGTTTTTTTTCGGCGGTTACTGTGGCAAGGTTGTTGATGTATTCCTTCAAGGATCCAACCATATTATTAAATGATTCGGCAATTTTTTCCGTTTCATCGCCTGTTTTGATAGCGTCGAACTGTACGTCAAGATTGCCTTCACCCACCTGCTTTGCCATTGCCTCAAGTGTTTCGATAGGCTTGATGACGCGCTCTGTGTTGCGGCGGGCCACCAGTATGCCGGCGACAATTACAATTACATCGATTATGATAAAGAAAAGGATGTTTTGCGTGATTGTGCGGTCAAAATATTCTATGGTTGCATTGTTGTTTTCCGCCACGACCTGGTTGATATCCGTCGCCGCGTCGCGGACATTTCCAAAATGCGAATATAACACCAGCGTCCAGTTGGCTTCGGGCAGCCGCACCAATGCCGCCATGCTTTCTTCATCCACATGGACAACATGAAATGGAGACGCTGGATCGTCTGCAAAAGCCTGGTCAATATTGCTGCTGTTTTGCATAACATAATTATTCAGCCCATCGGTATCATTCAGGCTGTATATGATATTGGATTTTTCATCTACAAGGCATACATCCGTCATGTTTTCCGTTTCCGGCCCCAGTGTAAAGGCAATGATAGACTCCATGGGAATATCAATACCGACAACTGCTTTAAACTCGTCCTTTTGATATACGGGGTAGCAGTAGCTAATAATGTGTTTGTCGTCTACAGAATCCTCATACATATCTGTCCAGAATGGCTGGCCTGTTTCTTTTGCTGTTTTATACCATGCTCTTTGGCGCAGGTCTGTGTGAAATTCCTCTCCTGTGCCCACACCGGTATCCGCAGAATAAAAGAACATGCCGGATTCAGTCACAATATACATTGCGACGCCCTCTTCCCATGTATCGAATCGTTGCGCCACAAGGTAGCTTTGCATATCCTCTATTTGCATATATTCCTGGCTTGTTTGCGCCCGGTCTGTACCCGGCAAAACGGTGACGCTGCCTGTCTCCACTGTTTTCTGTCCCGGTCTTTCATATAGCATTTCCATGTAATCGGCAGCGCTGTGCACTGTGTTTTGGCAAACAGCAAGATATTCGTAGATCCATTCCAGCAAATCGGACGCGAGCATGACAGCCACATCATAGTTCACACTTTCCAGAAGTGAAATCGTATACCCGTTCACACTCTCAATGTTTTCTTCGCCTTTTTGGATTACGTTTTGCTTGAGGTCGTCCTGCTGGAATATGGCAACGCCAGCCACAACCATAGATACCGTAAGAACCAGTAATATAGTGGATACAAATACCTTTTGCCGGATGCTCAATGGCGCTCCTCCTTAGTCAACCTGGATGAATTCCAGAAATCCTACAACATCAAGCACCTCCAGCACTGGCTCGGAAACATTGACCAGCCTGAAATCGGTGTTTTGCGCTGTAGCTTTTTTTTGGGTAGATAATATCACGCGGAGCCCCGCGCTGCTCATATAAGAAAGGGATTCGAAATCCAATGTAATATCATGAGGCGTTTCCCATTCTTTATCCAGCGCTTCCTGCAGGTCAAGGCTGGTGTTGGTATCCAGTCGGCCATCCAGCTTTAAAATTGCCCTCCCGGCGTCCTCTTTCCTTTGAATTGTTAGCTTTCCCATCGTTTCCTCCTGGCTGTTCATTATTTTATTACACATTATTAGAGATCATGGATTCAAGTAATAGTATACAAAACCGAGAACATCGGATGAACACAGCCACGCATATGATTTGCGGGGATACAGCAGGTGTGCAGGCAGGGCGCACCTGTAGATTTATGATTGAATGTAATTATACGGGGATGAAAAGTGGTTTGCGCCGCGAGATCGCTTTGGTTTGGCATAAGATTACAACAATGTGCCAGACCTTTGCAATATGGCGCAGTGTTCATGCAGTGTCCATTGGATTGTATAATTGGAGGAAAAGGACATGCGGGCAGAAAGGGTGGAGTAATACGCAGATATGTACAAGAAAATGATGGCGCTGATACTGGCTGCTGCCTTGTCGCTTGCCCTGCAAGGCTGCGCAAAAGGAGCGGACGGAGGGAACTACACGGATGAAATGAAGATTCCATATGGCAGGGATCTTGCGGAATCGGGTGGGGCGGACAGTGTGGAGCGCATAGGCGACCACAAAGACAGCCCATATTTCAGCCGCCTTGACTTTTATAATATGAATCCGGACGAAACGTTATCCATCCTTCCTAAATTCAAGACAATCCAGCAGACAAGTGAATTTAGTTGTGGCATTGCCTGCATCCTGATGATACTGGAATATTATGGGGCGGCGGATGGCGTTGATGAATGGGATATTGCCAGGCTGCATCCCTATGGATTAGAGCTTTCATCTACCTCGCTGGGAGAGGCGGTAAGTATTTTTGATGAGATAGAAGGCTTTCGCCTTACGACAACCAAAGAGTATGGGAAGCGAATCTATGAAGAATTTACACTTGCCACAATACAGGAGTTTATTGAAGAGGGCATACCCGTAATGGTCTGTTGGAATGACTGGGGCGGGCATTGGCAGGTGGTTATTGGGTACGACA
>JAJDHD010000040.1 GCA_030266015.1 Christensenellaceae bacterium OttesenSCG-928-K19
TTATTCAATGGGCAGGTTATGCTGCCTCAAAAAGGAAAGCTTGTCCCAATACCCGCGTTGGAAAACAATTTTGTCATCCACAATATGGAAAAAACCGCAGCCGCGCAGGCCCAATGGGTCGCGCCATTCAAGTATTACCCACTCTCCGTCCTCAAATATGTTTTCCACAATCGTAACCATTTCGGCGGCTGCAAATTCATTGATAAACATTTGCCGAATGGCTTCTTTCCCAACAACAGGCGCGTTTGCCACCTGGTGATTCACCGCGTCGTCACTGTAAAACCCAGCCAGTGCGTTCGCGTCCGCCCGGTTAAACGCGTCAATCCATTGGACAAGGATTTCCTTGGGCCGCATAACAATCCTCCGTTATATTGGCTTATTTCTTCCCTTTCATGGCCAGCGCGCGCACCTTCAGCGGCAAGCCAAACAGGTTGATAAAGCCGTTTGCGTCAAAGTGATCATAATCGCTTTCGCCAAATGTCGCGATTTCCTCGCTATACAGCGAATAAGGCGACTTGATGCCCACGTGCACGCAGTTGCCCTTATAAAGCTTAACACGCACGGTGCCTGTTACTGTTTTCTGTGTTTCCGCAACAAACGCTGCCAGCGCCTCACGGAGCGGCGAAAACCACATGCCATTATACACAAGGTCGGCATATTCATTGGAGATGAGCGCTTTGTAATGCATAGTGGCTTTGTCCAGCGTAATAGATTCCAACCCCTCGTGCGCAGTGTACAAAACACGTCCGCCCGGGTTTTCGTATACACCACGGCTTTTCATGCCCACAAGACGGTTTTCCACCATGTCGTCAATTCCCACGCCGTTTGCCGCGCCCAGCTCGTTCAGCTTGGTGATCATTTCCACCGGGCCATAGGCCTTGCCGTCGATTTTGGTGGGAATGCCCTTGTCGAACTCAATTTCTATGTAGGTTGGCTTGTCCGGCGCGTCCTCGGGGGGCACGCTAATTGCCAGCATTTCATTTTTGGGTTCATTCCACGGGTCTTCCAAATCCTCCCCCTCATGTGAAAGGTGCCAAATGTTGGCGTCCATGCTGTAATTGTTACCCTTGGAAACAGGAATGGGGATATTACGTGCCTCGGCATATTCAATTTCCTCATCCCGCGATTTTATGTCCCAAATACGCCATGGGGCGATAATGTCAATCTCCGGTGCAAGCGCCTTTACCGTAAGCTCAAACCGTACCTGGTCGTTGCCCTTCCCCGTCGCGCCATGAGCAATGGCGTCACAGCCCTCCTGCTGTGCAATTTCCACCAACCGCTTGGCGATGATGGGACGCGCAAACGAGGTGCCGAGCAGGTATTTACCCTCGTATTCCGCACCCGCCTGCATGGTGGGATATACAAAATCCGTAATAAATTCCTCTGTCAGGTCTTCAATGTAGGCCTTGCTCGCGCCCGTCTTGATGGCTTTTTCCTCCAGCCCGTCAAGCTCCTTGCCCTGCCCCACATTGCCACATACGGCAACAACCTCACAGCCGTAATTTTCTTTGAGCCAGGGAATGATAATGGAGGTATCTAACCCGCCGGAATAAGCCAGCGCTACTTTTTTATATTGCTTCATTTCGGTTCTCCTTTGTCACGAATTAATATTTATTCACATTATACACTCACACTGCATGATTATGCAATAGTTATTTTCAACTTTGCGGTAGGGATATTATAATATGGATAGGCAAGTTATGCCAGAGGAAAAAAGTGACTATAATACAAATTGATTCTATAGGACAAATCATGTATAATGAAGTGCGGAACAATACAAAAAACCACAATATATTGTTCCAAAGGGGAAACGATGATTGTACTTGGTATAGACCCGGGGCTGGCCACGGTGGGTTACGGCGTGGTGCATTGCGACGAAAAATCGAAATTAAAGCTGGTTGATTACGGCACAATACTCACCGCGGCAGGTGAGGAATTCCCCTTGCGGCTGGTGCAGATTGCCGAGGGCATCGGGCGGTTGATTGACATGTTTTCGCCAGACTGCATGGCTTTTGAGGAGCTGTTTTTTAACAAAAACGTGAAAACGGCAATCAATGTGGCACAGGCACGTGGGGCGGCGGTAGCGGCGGCGCGCGCCAAAATGAGTGAGCTGTACGAATACACGCCGTTGCAGGTGAAGCAGGCTGTTGTGGGCTATGGCAGGGCGGATAAAAACCAGGTGCAAATGATGGTGAAAACATTGCTGAACCTGAATGACATCCCCAAGCCGGACGACGCGGCAGACGCGGTGGCCGTGGCTATTTGCCACGCGCACAGCGCAAAGACGGCAGGATGGGCAAACAGCAAAATAAAATAGACGAACGAAAGTGAGTGCTATGGGGCAATAGCAGATAGTTGATAGATTTCTTGGGGGGAACGTCAGGAAAAATCCGTTTTGCGAAGTGCCATTTTGCACGAGCAAAATAACATTAACCAGGGAGAACCCACGAGACGCTTTGCGCATGAGCTGAGCAAGCCTGAGGGCACAGCGAAGCCATGACGCATGTGTGCGAAGTGGAACACGCAGAAGAGGTGGAACCTCTTTCGTGAAACGAGCGAAAGTGAGTGCTGTAACGTATGTATGAGTATATTGCGGGCAAGGTGGCGCACAAGGCTACAAATTATATTGTCATTGACGTGGGCGGCGTAGGCTATAAGATATTCGCCGATTCTTTCACCATAAACGGTGCGGTATCAGGAGAACAGGCGACCATCTATACCTATTTAAAAGTGGCAGAGGATGAGATGTCGCTTTATGGCTTTGCCCGGCAGGAGCAAAAATCGATGTTTGAAAAGCTGATTGGCATTAGCGGCGTGGGGCCAAAGGTGGCGCTTGCCGTTCTTTCGTCCATGAGGGTAAATGATATTGCGGCGGCAATTTTTGCGAATGACGACAAGGCATTCCAAAATGTACCCGGTATTGGCAAAAAAACGGCGCAGCGGCTGGTGTTGGAGCTAAAGGAAAAAGTAGATTTCCAGGATGCGGTGGGTGTAGACATGGCGGAACTGCCCGGCATGGCAGATATGGACGCGGCAGCAGACGCGTGCGCAGCGCTTGTGGGCCTGGGCTACAACAGGCAGGAGGCGCTGGCTGCGGTAAACGCCGTAAAAGCGCTGGGCGACACGGCGGAAGAACTTGTTGCGTTGGCACTGAAGCGAATTGGGAGGTAGGAATAGTATGATAAAAACAGCAGTGTTCGGATATGGAAATGTAGGCAAAGCAGTGGTGGAAGCTGTACTTTGCGCAGGAGATTTTGAGCTTGTGGCGGTTGTAGACAACGCCCTCGCGGGGCAACAAGCCGCAGGACAAACGATAAAGAGCAATGAGGAAGGGCTGCCACCTGTGGACGTGGCGATATTGGCGGTGCCCAGCCGCCTGGCACCGGGCTTGGCAGAAAGCCTGCTGCAAAAAGGCATCTACACAGTGGATGGTTACGACATCCACGGTAACATCCCGGAAGTATGGGAAAAGTTGGGCAAAGTGGCCAAAGAAAATAACGCGGCGGCCATTCTCTCCGCAGGTTGGGATCCGGGCACAGATTCCGTGATCCGCACGTTGTTTGAGGCGATGGCGCCAAGGGGCATCACCTATACCAACTTCGGGCCGGGCATGAGCATGGGGCATTCCGTCGCGGCAAAAGCTGCGCCGGGGGTAGCAGACGCGCTCAGCCTCACCATTCCCACGGGTGCGGGGGTACATCGCCGTATGGTGTATATACAGATGGAAGAGGGCGCGGATTTTGAAGCAGCGGCCAAATCGATCAAGGCGGATGATTATTTTGCGCATGATGAAACGCATGTGCAGCAGGTAGAGGATGTGCGCGCGCTGATGGATATGGGGCACGGCACACAGATAGAACGCAAGGGCGCAAGCGGCAACACACAAAACCAGCTGTTCAGCTTTGAAATGCGCATCGACAACCCGGCGCTTACCGCTCAAGTGCTGGTGTGCGCCGCACGTGCCGTGTTGCGGCAGCAAAGCGGGTGCTATACACTCATTGAAATACCACCGGTGGACTTTTTGCCGGGGCCGCGCGCAGACGCTGTACGCAGGCTGGTGTAGCGGCGGAGCAGGCTAATAGCTTACAACAGATAAACGGGTTGGACGGTAACGCAAGGGGCAGGAATGGAACGACTGGAGAAAAAAAGGTTAAATGTATTTGTTGACGCCATAGTGGGTGTTATTCCTGTTGCTATCATGTTTGTTATTGTGTTACTGCTTTCTTTGGGTAATCTTAATTTTTATTTACCGCAGAATGCAGGGAACATTGCCAGGCAGTCGGCGGTTCCTATTGCAATGGCAATGTCGGTGTGCGTTACAGTACGTGCCAAGGGGCCGGATTTTTCAATTGGCACAGTGACGCTGCTGTCCATGTTGATGATTGCATACTTCCTTTCAAGAGGCGTGGCCTTGCCGTTGGCACTGCTGGTTGCCTTTGCCGCAGCAGGTGGGATTGGTTTGCTGAATGGCTGGCTGGGGACAAAAATCCCTGTGGTTTTTGCGACGATGATCACCGGCTTTGGATTTTATTTTATTGTGCGATATTTTTTTGCTACAGGCGAATATTCTGCCGGGGGCGCATTGGATGGAATCAGGGAGCATTTGTTTTTTCTGGTATTAATCTGTGCCGTAATTCCAGTGTTTTTGTTTATATTCCGCTCCAGGCTGGGGTTGCCGTTTGCACAAAGAAAAAATGACAAAAGCTGTTTTTATATCCTGCCTTATGTTATTAGTTCGTTGCTTGGCTGCCTGGCAGGAGTGATTCTATTGGCCAGGGTGAATGTGGCGCTCATAACATCGACTTCCGGCATGGATGCTGAATGGCAGGTTGTTTTTCTTGCTTTGTGCCTGTACGCAAGCAAGCTATGGGATAATAAGTGGTTGCCTGTTTTTGCCGTAATGCTGGTGTCGTGGCTGAATGTCGCGTTTGAAAATGCCATGACCCTGATGCGTTTGATTGTGGAAGCTGGATTTTACGTGAATGGGTTATTGTTGGCGGTTTTGGTGGTTGCGGTTGTATTGAGGTGGGTTTATCATCAATATGGCTGGGGAATGTTGAGCAACCGCCTGGAACCGGGGGTTGGAAGGGAGCGGTGTATGCGCTAGCAGGCGGGTGTATTGCGTTTTAGATAAACGGCTGGTAGAATTTCAGGAAGGCATTTGCAATAGGAAAGGTTGAAGCATGGAAAACGAACCAATGATCGTATCCGGCATGAAAACGGAAGAGGAATCACGGATTGTCACCGGCAAAAAGCTGGAAGAGGATTTTTCCGCCGACGTTACGCTGCGCCCGCAGCGGCTGGACGAATACATCGGGCAGGGCAAGGTAAAGGAAAAGATGACAATCTTTATTGAGGCAGCCAAAAAACGCGGCGAAGCGCTGGATCATGTGCTGCTCTATGGCCCTCCCGGCCTTGGCAAGACAACGCTGGCACATATCATCGCGTCCGAGCTAAATGTAAACATCCGCATTACATCCGGCCCGGCAATTGAACGCCCGGGCGACCTTGCGGCGCTGCTCACCAACCTTTCAGACAAGGATGTGCTTTTTATTGACGAAATACACCGCCTGAACGCGAGTGTAGAGGAAGTGCTGTACCCCGCAATGGAGGATTACGCGTTGGATATTATCCTTGGCAAAGGGCCGTCTGCGCGCTCCATGCGCATCGACCTGCCAAGGTTTACGCTGGTGGGCGCCACCACGCGCGCGGGAATGCTTACCTCGCCTTTGAGAGATAGGTTTGGCGTAATCAACCGGCTGGAGATGTATGAGGCAGACGAGCTGAAGACGATTGTAAAACGGTCGGCGGGTATACTGGAGATTGAGATAGACGAAGACGGCGCGGAGGAGATTGCGCGGCGCTCGCGCGGAACACCACGTATTGCCAACCGCTTGCTGCGGCGTGTGCGCGATTACGCAGATGTGCGTGCTGATGGCGTGATTACAAAGGACGCGGCGGATAAAGGCCTTGAAATGATGGAGGTGGACGGGCTGGGGCTGGATAATGCCGACAGGGTGATATTGACTGCCATTATCAATAAATTTTCGGGTGGCCCGGTGGGCCTGGACACACTCGCCGCAACGACTGGCGAGGAATCTGGTACGATTGAAGACGTGATCGAACCGTTTTTGCTGCAACTGGGCTTCATCCAGCGCACGCCGCGCGGCAGGATTGCCACGCCCAATGCCTATAAATATTACAACCTGCCGCTGCCGGACATGAAGCAGCCCAAGGCGGATAATGGTCAACTGGGGTTGTTTTAAGTATGAAAACATCAGAGTTTGATTACCATTTGCCGGAGGAACTCATTGCGCAGCAGCCCGCCACCCCCAGGGACAGCTCGCGCCTGCTTGTGTACCGCCGGGAGACCGGGACTGTAGAGCACAAGCGGTTTGTGGATATTGTTGATTATCTGCAATCCGGCGATGTGCTTGTTTTGAATGAAACAAAGGTGATTCCCGCGCGGCTTTATGGCAAAAAGCGGGAGTCGGTGGTAGAATTTGAATTCCTGCTTTTGAAGCGGCACTCGCTTAACGAATGGGACGTGATTATGAAGCCGGGCAAGCGGCTGAAGGTGGGGCAATATGTGGATTTTGCGCCCGGCCTTTGCGCCCGGCTGTTGGAGAAAAAAGAAGACGGTGTTTGCCGGGTTGTGTTTGAATATGAAGGCGTATTTGAGGACTTGCTGGATCAATATGGCAATATGCCCACGCCGCCGTATATCACGCAACGGCTGGAGAACAAAGCGCAATACCAGACTGTGTATGCCAAAACGGATGGCAGCGCGGCAGCGCCCACGGCCGGTCTGCATTTTACGCCAGAGGTGATAGAAAAGCTGGAGCAAAAGGGCGTAATTTTTGTGAAGATATTGCTGCACGTTGGCCTGGGTACCTTCCGCCCTATGAAGGAAGAGGATGTGGAGCAACACATCATGCATTCAGAATACTACAGTGTGCCACAACAGGCGGCGGATGCCATCAACGCTGCAAAGGCAGAGGGTCGGCGCGTCATTGCCGTGGGCACCACCAGCGTGCGCACGCTGGAAAGCACGGCGAATGAAGATGGCAGCATAAGCGCAGGCGATGGCGATACGAATATTTTCATCTATCCGGGCTACAGGTTTAAAACGGTAGACGCAATGCTGACAAATTTCCATTTGCCCAAATCCACGCTCATTATGCTGGTGAGCGCATTTGCAGGCAGGGAAAATACGCTTGGCTTATACAAAACAGCGGTGGAGCTGCGTTACCGGTTCTTTAGCTTTGGCGACGCCATGTTGGTTTTGTGAGGGATGTAAAAATGGATTGTGATGCAAGCCCCATTCGTATTAAGCTGGAATACAGGCTTTCGGATATCAGAAAGTCCATCCGCCCCTGGGCGCATAAATGGCGCGTGCTGATGATGGTACTTGCGCTGGCTTTTTGGGGATTTGGCGTATACCTGACGATAGGCGTATTACAAGGCGGCTCCGGCCTGTCCCTGCTGGTCGCTGTTTTGTTGCTGGCGCTGGGCGGGTTCTTTTTGTTCGGTTACTTTCTTTTCAGCGGACTCGTATATACGCGACGGCGGTATGAAAAGGATATTGCCGCAATGGAAAGAAAACTGGCGGCAGAATTTTATGATGGATATTACCTGCTTGTGGACGCAAAGGACAGCAGCCAAAGGGTGAACGGCGCGCGGTATGCCGACTTGCTCAGAGTGGTGGAAACAACAGACGCTTTTTATGTTTATCACGCCGAGGAAGAGTTTTTGATTTTGGCAAAAGACCTGTTCACAGCTGGCACGCCCGGGCAACTGCGCGAATTACTGCAAAGCAGGTTGGAGCAGGAAAACTATAAAGTGATATAAAAAATCATGTGGAGGGTAAATTGCATTTTTCATTTACAGTAGAGAAAAAATCAAATGGATCCCATGCGCGGGCGGGCACATTTAAGACACCGCACGGCGCCATTCAAACGCCGGTATTTATGCCGGTGGGCACGCAGGCAACTGTGAAGGCCATGACATCACAGCAGGTACGGGATACAAACGCGCAAATCATTTTGGGCAACACCTATCATTTATACCTGCGTCCGGGACATGAGCTAATCCGCGAGGCAGGCGGGCTGCACGCATTCATGGACTGGAGCAAGCCCATTCTTACGGACAGCGGCGGTTTCCAGGTGTTTAGCCTGTCCGAGCTGCGCAAGCTCAGCGAGGAAGGCGCGGCATTCCAGTCGCACCTCGATGGCTCGCGGCATTTTTTCACGCCGGAGAGCGTGGTGGGCATTCAGGAGGCGCTGGGGTCGGATGTGATGATGGTGCTGGACGAATGCACGCCACACCCTGCCGATTTTGACTATACAAAAAACTCTATGGAGCGCACGCACCGCTGGGCAATCCGGGCAAAGAACGCGCAAACAAATGACAGGCAGGCACTTTTTGGCATTGTGCAGGGCGGCATGTATCCCGAGCTTAGAAAGCAAAGCGCGCAGGCAATTGCGGAGATGGACTTTATCGGCAACGCGGTGGGCGGCCTTTCCGTAGGCGAGCCAAAGCCCATGATGTATGAGATGCTGGACGCTATTGCGGACATCTTGCCAGAGGAAAAACCGCGTTACCTGATGGGCGTGGGCAGCATGGATTGCCTGGTAGAGGGCGTCTATCGCGGCATCGACATGTTTGACTGCGTACTGCAAACGCGTGTGGCAAGAAACGGCACTGCACTGACGCGCACAGGCAAGCTTGTCATCCGCAACGCGCAATATGCCAAGGATTTCCGCCCGATTGAAGAGGGATGCGACTGCTATGCCTGCACGCACCACACACGGGCCTATATCCGCCATTTGGTGAAGGCCGATGAGATATTAGGCTCCACGCTGCTTTCCATCCACAACACCCGCACAACAATACGCCTGATGGAGGATATACGGCAGAGTATCCTTGCCGGGACATTTGAAGAATTCCGGCAGGAGTTTAAAAACAACTATGAAACGGCACAGTAAAGCGGAGCAAAAGGCAGCAACAGCATGCAAAACCTGTTACAAAACAGTGTAGGAAACATTACAAAAGCTAAATAATTATTGACTAAAACACAATAAGCGGGTATTATAAGAAAGGTGTCAATAACAGGTGGATAGCAGGTTGTTGATATCCTGATGATGAAGAAAGTGAAAGGCGGTGGATTTATGCCATCAGATTTGTTCTCTTGCGGAACAACGGCGGCCACAACAGCGGGAGATGCCGCAGGCGGTTCAAGTGCCCTAACGTGGTTGTTCCCCATATTGTTGATCGTAATATTCGTTGTTATGATCATTGTTCCGAATAAGAGGCGCGAAAAAAAATTCAAGGATATGATGGACAGCATAAATGTTGGCGATCAGATCAAAACGATTGGCGGCTTTTATGGCAAAGTTGTTTCTATAAAAGAGGATCTTGTGACAATAGAATGTGGACCGGATGATACAAAACTGGTAATTTCTAAAAGTGCAATCGCTTCTGTGGAAAGCTTTGAAGGCGGCGCGGAAGTAAATCCTAAATAACATGAGGTGTAATGAAATGAAGCATATTAAAACAGTTACCAAAAATAACTTGAAAGATACGCTGATTTCAGGCGGTTGTGGGGAATGTCAAACATCATGTCAGTCGGCATGTAAAACATCCTGTACGCTGGGTAACCAAAAATGTGAGAAAAAAGAAAAATAAGCAATTTTGGAATTTTGGAAAAGGGGCGGTGCAATGCCGGCTCTTTTTTTATCGGAAAGATATGGCAGATGAAGTGAATGGAGCGCTCGCTGAATATGAGTATTTTTTGACCGAAATATATGAGGGAAGAAAAACACCATTATGAAGCGGGCCGAAACGGGCGCGGGAGGAATGGAATTCCAACCCGTGGAGTGGCTGGAAACAGCCGCGTTGTAACGAAAGGCATACAGCATGGTTCATTTAATAGAGTTTTGTGGAAAATACGCGGCGCTGGATGTGGAATCTGGCTCTGTGCACGCGATTGACCGCGAAGCGATGCGCGTTTTGACATTTAAAAACGCAGGCAAGACGAACAAGCAAATACGAAACGACCTGGGAGAAGGCGTGGAAGAGGTTTTGCAGGAGATTGAGGAACTGGAGCAGCAGGGTCTTTTGTATTCCGATCCGGCCGAAAACCTTTCCGAGCTAAAATTCAACACACCGGTGATAAAGGCGCTGTGCCTGCTTGTTGCGCAGGACTGCAACCTGCGTTGCTCCTATTGCTTTGCGGAGACGGGCGAGTATCACAAGAACCGCGCGCTGATGAGCTTTGATATCGCAAAAAAATCTCTGGATTTTCTGGTGAAGCACTCGGGCAACCGCAAAAACCTTGAGGTGGATTTTTTTGGCGGCGAGCCACTGATCAACTTTGACGTAGTAAAAAAGACAGTGGAATATGGCCGGGAGCTGGAAAAGAAGCACGACAAAATCTTCCGCTTTACGCTTACTACAAATGCCTATCAGGTAACGGACGAAATGGCGGAATTCTTAAACCGCGAAATGAAAAATGTGGTCATCAGCATAGACGGCAGGAAAGAAGTGCATGATAAAATGCGCAGGGACGCGGGAAATCATGATACCTATGACCGCGTGGTGAAAAACGCGCATAAAATTGTGGATGGGCGCGGCGATAAGGAATATTATATCCGCGGCACATTCACACACGAAAACCTTGATTTTGGCGGTGATGTGGTCGCCATTGCCGATGAAGGCTTTGACCAGATATCGCTGGAGCCTGTGGTGACAGCAAAGGAATACGCCATCCGCGAGGAAGACCTGCCGCAGCTAAAGCACGAATATGAAATGCTTGCGCGCCATTATGTTAAGCGGCGTAAGGATGGAAAAGGCTATAACTTTTTCCACTTTATGATTGATTTAAACTCCGGGCCGTGCCTGAACAAACGCCTGCGCGGATGCGGCGCGGGCAGCGAATATCTTGCCGTCGCGGCAGATGGAAGCCTGTACCCCTGCCACCAGTTTGCAGGAATCGACAAGTTTTATATGGGAAGCGTAGAAGAAGGAACCGTGGACGCGGGAATAAAACAAGCGTTTTGCGATACACATATCTTCACAAAAAAAGGATGCGAGGAGTGCTGGGCAAAGTATTATTGCTCGGGTGGATGCGCCGCAAACGCGTGGTTTGACAGTGGCGACCTGAAAACACCCTACCGGATAGGCTGCGAGATGGAAAAAAAGCGCCTGGAAGCGGCAATCGCCATTAAAACATTTTCGGATGAACTGGTGTAAACAAACAGAAAAATGCCGTCCTCAAAATAATCGAGGACGGTTTTTTATTTAGCGCAATCATTGCGCCCTCCACTTCAAAAACTTGATGCTTATTCTATGGCGCACCACAATATGCCGGTAATAACGGCATGAATGCCCCATCGACAGCGTCTCGAAGAAACATAGCGGAAAAAATGTGCCGCAGACGCCACGAATAAGGCATCTTCCGCCGGGGGGGACGGAAGATGCCCGATGCTTCAAGCGCAAAAGCGCCTGCCTGCAGAAAGTATGCACCGCGAAAGGCACCCTTAATGCAGCGCCAAAGCGGTAGCAAGCTTTCCGCGTTTGTTGTGAAAGTATCCATATTTAACAGCAAGCCCGCTTCTTTTCCTCTTACCCAAAAAGCAGCGTGCGGCTGTCCTTAATCCCAAAGAAAGAAACAATGATCTCCCGCGTCTTTTCATATACAGCCTGCCTTGCCTCTTCCACATCCTGCCGCTTGGCAAATGCCTGCTCATAGGTCTGCCGCAACTCCGTGCCCACATTCACCTTTGTGATACCCGTTTTAACACCTTGGCGGATATAGTCCACATTCATGCCCGAACCGCCATGCAGCACCAACGGAATATCCGTCGCTTGCTCCAGCGCCGCCAAATGCTCAATATCAAGCCGCGCTTCCGGCTTTTTCTGGTCCTTCAGCCCTTCGGCCACCGCGCCATGTATGCTGCCCGCCGCAACAGAAAGCCAGTCACACCCACTTTTTTGCACAAATTCCTTTGCCTGGTCAATATCTGTAAAGCCCTGCTTGGACTTAAATATTTCTTCGTAAGGAGGCATCTCCCCGCTTTCGTGCCCCATCACAGAGCCCAGCTCAGCCTCCAGGGGAATTCCCGCCGCATGTACAAACTCAGCCGCTTGTGCCGTTGCAGCAATGTTTCCTGCCAAATCCAGCCGGGACGCGTCGATCATAGCCGACTGGTAGCCCGCCTTCACCGCCCGCTCCATAAGCGCCATATAATCCACCTTTTGGAAATCCTCATCAATCACCGGCACATGGTCAAGATGAAGCAGCGTATGATCCGGCTTTTTATATTTTTCATATTCCTCTGCAACCGCTTCCAGGCTCCCGGCGAAAAACTTTTCCCATTCCACCCTTGCCACCTGGATCATCGCAACGGAGTTCTCGTCTTCAAACGCCTGCGCAATAGGCTTTACCATAGGAATATATGGAATATTGCACGCAGGAATCACCGTCTTTTTTTCTTTTGCGCGAAGCATTGTGTCTTTTGCGTTCATACTGTTCCTCCTTTTTGTTCATACGAATAAATTGTTGTGGTAAAAAAAATAGCACTCAACTATATTATACTATTCTCCAATAAAAACGTAAACGTTTTTGGCCCTACACCTTTCGGCTTACAAAGCCAAAGATTTCAGCCCATCCTGTAAAACAGCCTGCCGTTTTGCGGCTACAATTTTTACGGGGACAAAACAAACGCTCTTGCCACTTTTCTATTGAATAATAGTATTATACTACAGACCATCCCCGTTGTCTGCTGTTTTTTCTATACCCAGGTTAATAATATGTCATTGAGCAGCCAGCAGCTTCTGGAAGGAATCCTCACTCATGGGGCCGCCATACAAAAAGCCCTGCCCCAAATCACACCCAGCATCCTTCAGCAGCTCCTCCTGCTCCTGCGATTCAATACCTTCATATAGCACCTTCATATCCAGGCTCTTTGCCAAGCGAATCATATGGGTTAGCATGGCCCGTTCTTTTTCCGAGAGATGCACATGGTCAAAAAAGTCCTTGTCCATCTTTAGCACATCCACAGGGAGCTGGCGGATTACATTGAGCGGAGACGCGCCTGTGCCATAATCATCAATGGCAAAGGTAACGCCCAACCGCCGCAGCGCGTTAATCGCCATAATCAGCTCTTCCACATCGCCCTCAAACATTCCCTCCCGCAACTCCAGTTCCAGCGTACGGGGCGGGATTTTATATTGCTGTATAAGATCCTTCACCTTTGCCACAAAATTGCTGTCCCGCATGTTTTTTTCGGCAATATTGATGGAAACCGGAACAATAGGCTTGCCCTCTTCGCGCCATTTCTGGACGATTTTGCACACCTGCTCTATCATAAAATCGTCCATTTCGCGAATAAACCCGTTCTTTTCAAACAACGGGATAAAATCACCCGGCATAGACATTTTTCCGGGTGAGCGGTGCCACCGGATCAGAGATTCCGCAGCCGCAATCCTACCCGTTTTCAAATCCACAGTCGGCTGCATATAAACAACAAACTCACCGCTCTCCAGTGCGTCTGCCATCAGCGCTTCCATCTCTTTTTCCTGCTTTGTCCTGCGGTGCATCTCATCGGTAAAGATCACGCAGCCCGTCTCCTCTACGTCATCTTTTGCTATACTGGCATTTTTTATCAACTCATTAATGTCAGCCTCGCCCTGCCTCGCAGGGTAAACCCCACTCTTGAATGTAGCCCTGAAATCGTCAAAGCGGCCAACGCCCCATTCCTGCAATGTATCGTCCAGTCCCTGCACGCGCGCCTCCAGCTTGTGCGCATCCTCATATTCCATCAAAACCAAGATTGCGTCGGAAAAATAACGGCAGGCAAGCTCGCCGGGCCGCATTTTTTCGCTAATCATCCCCGCCACCTCCTGCAATACCTGATGGCAGGTTTCCACGCCTTTTTTCTCACTCAGCACATTAAACCGTGCCATGCTGACAAAACACAAGGCATACTTGTGGCCGCCCTTTGCAAGCAACGCCTCCGCCTGTTTTTTAAACGCGCCTTCTGTGAAAAATCCTGTAATTGCGTCACGATCATTTTTTTTGGATTTAATTTCCGAAATATCCGAAAAACAAACCAGCGTGGCTTTTTTGCCGCCTGTCAGGTTAATGCTGGTGGCACTGCTTGCCACCCAGGTGTCCAGCGCCACACTAAACACCTCCGCCTTGATCCCGTCCCCACGATTGATGGGACAGTCCCTGCATGGGGTACCCGACTTTTTAAATATTTCATAGCAGATATCCCCTTCTTTAATAGCAGGCAGCCGTTCCTGTAGGCTTGGGCTGATATGGAGGATTTCATAAGAATTTTCTTTTAATATATAGGAATGAAAATCCTGGTTTTTTGCTATCGCATGTTGCATCAGGCGTTCTTCTTCCAGCCGTTGCATCTGGCGCATATTATAAAGATATACGTTAAACACTCTCGCAACCGCCTGCAGCACGCTTCTTTCTTTTTCCGTCCACTTTCGCGGGCCTTTCATGCTGTCCACATAAATACTGCCCACTGGTTTCCCATCTTTGCAGTAATAGCAATGCATCCTTGCGCGGATATCGTATTCTTCACCCAAGCGCTTGTTAAACCCGGATTCCTCATCGCCACAGTCCTCGACTGCCACAATCTGGCTTTCCCCTGTGGCGTTTCCGTCCCACACCCAATCCTTTTTGGCAAACAACCGGCTGCTTCTGCGTGTGCCGTCCCCGTCGCCCTCCAGCCACTCATATGTCATAATGGCATGTTCCGTATTCTCCTGCAATTCAAAAACAGCCGCGCGCGAAACGTGCATGGCTTTTCCCATCATTTCAAGTACGGTGCGAATTGTCTGGTCTGCATCATCTGTTTGGGTAAACAAATCAAAAACGTCATTTGCCAGCGTCTCTATAAATGTTTCCAGCCGGGTGTCATAGTCTTGCCCGGCAAAACCGCAGGCTTTGTTGCCATCATCTCTTTCGTTATTTTCCATCATTAGAATTATTACCCCGTTTGAACTCTTCCCCTAACCTTCATGGCCAATCCCCATATTTTCAGGCATACCTTTATTATATATACACAAAAAAACAAGCGGTACACAAAAAAATAAGTTTTTTTGCAAAATGTATCTAATATTTACAAATGGAAAACATTATCTTTTCTCTCGTATTTTACATCGAAATTTAATGAGAATCAATCAAAATCAGGTTTTTTTCTTGAATTTATTCGAACACTTCGGGCAGGTAATGTTTACAGTTCCCTTGCCCCTGGGCACGCGCACCTTCTGTCCGCATTGCGGACATTTGAAATATTTGTATTGTTTCCTTGTCCGAAACCACGTGGGGATATTCTTGAACCAGCTCTTTATGGCATACTGGAATTTCAGGTATTTCATGTTTTCCTGTTGCCGCTTTGCAATATCCTTGGAAAACATACGGAAAATACCAAAAATCAACGGCACCAGGCTAATGTAGCTAAGAAACGAGACGGGCACAAACAACGAGACTACCGTAATCGCAATTGAAAGGATCAGTAAAAAAAAGGTTAGCTGATCTCCGCCATACCTGCCATACATCATTTTTCTCAGCCAATTCATAAAGCACCTGCCCCATTCATATATGTCTTTTCTTTACTTTTTATCATAATACAAAGCGCGCGTGTATCCTACATTTTTTATCAAGTGTTCACACTTTTTTCAGACTTTTTTTCCACGTGTACCGCAAAAGCCGCCAATTTGTAGTATAATGGAAATTATTGAAAGGAGAGCCAACGTGTTACAGGACATATTTGTGCTGTTTGCAAAACGGCCTGAGTTCTTTCTTGAGCAAATACTCCAGCACTTGCAGATCTCCGGCATTTCCATCCTGCTGGCGACGGCTATCGGGCTTTTCCTTGGCATTTTTATCAGCGAGCATAAAAAAACATCCGGCTTTGTGATTGGGTTAACCAGCGTTATTTATACGATCCCATCCATCGCAATGCTGGGTTTTTTAATTCCCTTTTCCGGCATTGGAGACACCACCGCCATTATCGCGCTTACTATTTACGCGCTGCTCCCCATGGTGCGCGGCACCTATACGGGCATCACATCCATAGACCCCGCGGTAATTGAAGCCGCGCGCGGCATGGGCAGCACCGATTTCCAGATCCTGTACCGTATCAAAATGCCCCTTGCCATGCCTGTCATCATTTCAGCGTTGCGCAACATGGTGGTTATGACCATCGCACTCACAGGTATAGCGGCATTTATCGGCGCGGGCGGCCTGGGCGTCGCTATTTACCGCGGCATCACCACCAACAACACCGCCATGACCATCGCAGGAAGCATCCTTGTGGCAGTGCTGGCACTTCTGCTGGATTTTGCCATAGGAAGAATAGAAAAACATTTACTTATCAAATGGAAGCTACAACCGCAAAACAAAAAAAGAATGGAGCGAAAATGAAAAAATCAATTATTCTTGTACTTGCTTTTACACTGGTTTGCGTATTTGCCCTGTGCGCCTGCACGCAGCAACCCGCAGCCGATACCCCGGCAACGGAAGAAGAACCCGCACCATCCGAATCCGCAGCCACACCCGAAGCCGGTGATGAGCCCGCAGAGGCAACTCAGGCCGCCGCAGACAACAGCAGCCTGCCCGCCCTGCAAATTGCCTCCAAGCCCATGACTGAGCAGCTCATCCTTGTAGAAATGCTCAAAGCGGTTATTGAGCAGGATACAGAGTATACCGTGGAGCTGACCAAAGGCATTGGCGGAGGCACCAGCAACATACAGCCCGCCATGGAAAAAGGCGATTTTGACATGTATCCTGAATACACCAGCACTGGCTGGGAATTTGTGCTCAAGCACGAAGGCGAGCGGCTTTCAGACGACGAGCTTTTTGCACAGCTTCAGCAGGAATACCAGGACCAATACGGGTTTGAATGGGTCGGCAAGTATGGCTTTGGCGACCAGTTCGGCCTTGCCGTAAAGAAGGAAATCGCGGATGCGAACAACCTTGTAACCTATAGCGACCTCGCTGCCATAACACCCGATTTAATTTTTGCCGCCGAGCCGGATTTTTATGAGCGTGACGACGGCTATAGCGCCTTGTGTGAAGAATACGGTTATAACTTTAAAAGCACAAAGGATATTGACATCGGGCTGAAGTACACTGCTATCAATTCCGGCGAGGTGGATGTAATTGACATCTTCACCACAGACGGGCAGCTCGCGGTTGCGGATGTCACCGTTTTGCAGGATGACAAATCCTTCTTTCAGAGCGCTTATTGCTACACAGTGGTGCGGCAGGACACGCTGGCACAATACCCCGGCCTCAAAGAAGCCCTGATGAAAATGGACGGTATTGTGAACGAAGAAGAAATGACTCAAATGAACTATGATGTGGATGTGGAAGGATACGACGAAAAAGAAGTGGCGCTGGCGTTTTTAACAGCGAAAGGAATTATTTAACTGAAAGGAAACTAACTATGAGCGCGGAGCCGATCATCCGATTTGAGCAGGCAACAAAAAGCTATGGCGAATTTGCCGCATTAGAGGCGTTTACCCTGGAGGTACTGCGCGGGGAATTCCTCACGGTTATCGGCAGCTCGGGCTGCGGCAAAACAACCATACTCAAAATGATCAACGGCTTGCTGTTGCCAGACAACGGCAGCGTATGGGTCGATGGCGAAGACACCGCGGACGCGGACCTGATTGCGCTGCGGCGCAACATCGGTTATGTCATCCAGAATATTGGCCTGTTCCCGCATATGAATGTATGGAAAAACATTGCCTATGTACCCAGTCTGTTGAATAAACAAGACAAGGACCGTACTAAAAAGGCGGTTTCCCGCCTGATGGGCGTGGTGGGGCTTGACGAGGACCTGATGGGCCGCTACCCCAGCGAGCTTTCCGGCGGGCAGCAGCAACGCGTGGGCATTGCGCGCGCGCTTGCCGCCTCCCCCTATATTTTGCTGATGGACGAGCCGTTTGGCGCGGTGGACGAAATTACGCGCAAAATGTTGCAGGAGGAAATCAAGCGCATCCACCACGAGCTGGACGTAACCATCGTTTTTGTGACGCATGACATCCGCGAAGCACTTACATTGGGCACGCGCGTGCTTGTAATGGACAACGGACATATTGAACAGCTTGGTACACCGGAGGAAATACTGGCGCACCCCGCAACCGATTTTGTCGCAGCGCTGACGGAAGACCGCCGGCCCAACTGATAACACAGCATTGCAAGAGCATCCCAGCCAAACCAAAAAACCGCCAATGGCGGTTTTTTAAATACAACGCACTATTCAGATGCATTTCTATTGTTATTCCTTTGGCTTTCTATCAAAGAAAGGCGACTTCCCGCTGACTGAAAGCGGCGTTCCCATAATCACCGTCGCCTCTTTGGGCAACAGTCCCATCTCTACAGCCGTCCTGCCAATGGAGAACATCACGCGGCTGTCCACGCGTGCATCTGCCGCCACGCTAACCGCCGAACCCACCGCTATGCCCAGATCCAGCGGCCGGAAAACACAAACACCGCCGGCATCCGCACACGCTCCGCAACCTTCAAAACCGCATAACGAGCAGCTTTTCCCCAGGCCATGCTGCGTGCCCATTATGCCAAAAAGCACCACCGCTTCACTGTCGCGCACATTCTGCGCATCCCGCAAGAAGAAATCCATTTGCAGCACAGGCGCCAAGCGCTCCATTTCATCTGCCAAACGGTCTTTGTCTTCCCCCGTCAATATAGTGGTATACAGGTTGTCGATTCCCCGTGCCTTGGGCGCCGTGCGCGCCGCCGCGCACATTGCGCGCGCAACCGCAAGAACATGCTCCCGCTCTGCCGTTTTTGCCTCAATTACCATAGTAGCACTCCTTTTTTTATTCCACCGTCACACTCTTCGCAAGGTTGCGCGGTTTATCCACATCACAGCCCTTTTGCACGGACATATAATAAGCAAATATCTGCATGGGCACAATAGCGGAGATGGGCGCAATAAAGTCTATGGTATCCGGCACCGCAATTACCGCGTCCGCAAACTCCTTCACCCTGCCAGCCAAGCGCTCCTGCGTCACCACCAGCACTTTTGCGCCACGCGTCGTCACCTCCTTCACATTGCTCACGCATTTGTCAAAAAGCTCCTCCTGCGTCAATATGGCAACTACCAGTGTGTCCTTTTCTATCAAGGCAATCGTACCATGCTTCAGTTCGCCTGCCGCGTAGGCCTCCGAATGAATATAGCTGATTTCCTTCAGCTTTAGCGAGCCTTCCATGGCAAGCGCATAGTCCAGCCCACGGCCGATATAAAACACGCTGTGTTCCATAAAGTGCTCATATGCGTATTTTTGCAGAATATCCTTATGCTCCAGCACCTTTGCTACATTATCCGGAACCTTTTGCAGCTCCGCCACATAGCGGTGGTAATCCTGCTCTGTTATCTCTCCACGGGCATATGCCATCTTAATCCCCAGCAAATACAATGTCATAAGCTGCGTGGTATACGCCTTTGTTGAAGCGACCGCAATCTCCGGCCCTGCACGCGTATACAGCACGGCGTCCGCTTCGCGCGCAATAGAAGAGCCCACCACATTGCAGATTGCCAATACAAACGCGCCCTGAGCCTGCGCCTCCCGCAACGCGGCAATGGTATCCGCCGTTTCCCCGCTCTGGCTAACCACAATCACAAATGTGTCCGGCCCCAGAATAGGCTTTTTGTACCGGAATTCCGACGCAATCTCTACCTCTACAGGTACACGCGCATAACGCTCCATAATATATTTTCCAATATATGACGCATGGTATGCCGTTCCGCACGCCACAATCGTGATCTTTTGTATGCTTTTCAGCTTATCATCATCAAGTCCAACCTCGCCAAGGTCTATTTCACCATTTTTAATGCGGGGATTCGCTGTCTCCGCCAGCACTCGCGGCTGCTCCTCAATCTCCTT
>JAJDHD010000041.1 GCA_030266015.1 Christensenellaceae bacterium OttesenSCG-928-K19
TGCAATTCATACTTCTTTATAGAACGATGACGGATATGCTATTATGACAATGACAGTAGTCCGAGAGCGGGGAATAAAACCATTCGAGCGCAGATAGAAAATAGATTCCCGTTATTTTTTATCAATGTGAATAACCCAGTTTATTTTTATCGTGATCTTTTGACTAATGCCGATCCACCTTGACCATTCAGGCAGATCGGCATTAGGTGTTATCTTAATACAAACTGTTGACATACTCTGTCAGCGCATCCCGATCATAGAAGTTTTCCATTTTTGTAATTACATAATCTGGCTCTACGCCTTGATCCACATCATAATATGAACCGTTTGACAGGGTGCTTATACGACTTCGACCAGACACCTGAAGCATAGATCCGGCTGCGGTCGTAAGGTTTTGTACCACACAGGCGCCCCCGCCGGAGTTCTCTCCCAGCAGCGTCACCGTTCCCGAGCTTTTAAATGCGGCAGGAACAAGGTTGCCGCAGGAAAAGCTGTTTGGAGAAATGACACAGTACAGGTTCTTTGACGCAACAGTATCATTTTCATCAAATATACGGTCGCCATTTGCGTCTATTTGATATCGGGTTGACGCCTGCGCCTCTGTCAATGTGTCGTTGATATTTAAGATGCAATCGCCAAGGAACCAGCTTATCACATAAATGGCAGCATCGGCCTGCCCGCCGCCGTTGTTGGAAAGGTCTATGACAACATTGTCAATTGGGCTGTCCTCGCGCATGATTTGCGAATGGGCATACATAATGATTCCCAGTGTATCTTCGGCTTCGGCGGTTGCGGGCGTCTCATAATAATCTGCCGCTGTGGGAAGCAGGAAGGAATCGAACGTGACATAAGCAGTATTGCCCACCTCCTCATACGCGGGAGCTCCATCCGGATAAAATTCGCTCCTTGCCTGGCCATACCGCTCCCTATTCTTAAACGAATCTATTATCGAAGCAGAAATATTTGCGGAACTAACGTCCGCGTCCTCTCCCGCATAATATGACGGCTTTTGGAGGCCGCTATGCATATCCGCAAAATATCCCATGCAAAGCTCGTAAAGAGCCTGGTCTGCTTCCACAGGATCCTCGCTCATCAACTTATCTGCAAGCCCTGTCTGCAAAAACAACGTATTGAAAGATTCAATATTATGAGCCTCTTTCAACCCGTAATTCATTTCAAGCGCGAGACAAAGTTCGTTATAGGAAAACTCTGCCAATTCCTTGCTGCGGTTGCCCGTGGGCGCCGAATAATACAACTCATCCAAATCGCCCAGGTCGCCTGCTACCATTGCAACCATCTGGCCATTATACAAGAGGCTGGCCCCTAACGGGGCGATAAAAAGATCGGAAAAAGTCTGCAAGGGAATATAACCCATTTCGTCTTCATAAAGCGTTTCGATATCGTGGTTTTCAAGGTCAACGATGATGGGCAGCCCTTGCCTTTGAAATGAGGCGTCAGAACGGCTGAAATACTGTGCGTCTCCGTTTTCATCCACGCCGGTGGCAGAGAGAATGTCCAATCCTGTGATGGCGTAGGAATTTTTGAAAAAACCATTGAAATCATCATAGGTTACGGCATTTTCGTTAAAATCAATTTCGACAGCACTTCCGTTTTCCCTTTTCAGCAGCATTACCCCGTCCTTATTTTCGCCGGTGATGTTGTATTCGATATCCTGAAGCACATCAGCACAAACATCCTTAAGCATCTGCTCAACGGAATCTATGGAGATATATGGAATATCCATCTGCCCATCGAGGTAATACAGTTGTACTTCGTCCTTCTCGGATTCTTGAAAGAAATATATCGGCAGTGTTTCGCTTGTCAGCCTGCTTTCGCCCTCTGTTGCGGCTTCTTCAGGTTCAGCAGAAGCCGGTGCAGATTGCTCCGCCGGTGCGGGTGTCGGCGTGTCTCCAGTGCTCTGGGCGCAGCCCACAAAGCCAGCTGCCAGAAAAATCATCATCAGTAAAAGTGCAATTGTTTTTTTCGTTCTCACATCAATTCTCCCTAAAATTATTTTATGATCTGTATATGATTTATTGCTTGTTTTACGCAATAAAAATACCTAAGGATATCTGTTATAAATAAACGATAACATTTCTGGAAAACATATCATATTTTCGGAGCAAATGCAATGCGGAATTGTCTAGCATATCTGTTATGGGTTGTGAAGCAGTGCAAGTGTTAAACAAGAAAAACCCTTTCCTGTTTTTAGAAAAGGGTTCTTATTGATCTTCTTTTTCTATCGCGCTGTCCATTAAACGGAGCAGCTCCAGTTCGCTCCGGAAAGGAATCTCTTTATTTTCTTCCAGCCATTTCACAGTCCCCTGCCAAGTGGCGTGCTGCTGGCTGACAATTTGTACAAGAAAGGTTGCTTTTTGATTGTTTTTTTCTGACATATAAGACACCTTCCTTGCTTATTTCCCAAATGTCCCTAAAAAAGCAGACAGTTTACCCTTAGGATATTTATATTATAGAGACCATCAATGACACGCCAATCACACAAAAGCGGGTTTTTTAGAAAAAACGCCTCAAATTAGCACTAAAACATGCAATCAATAAAATTGTTTTTGGTTGGACAGAAACTATATGACAGGATATGGAAAGAATGCGTTGAAGCAGGCAAAGGATTCTTTTTTAGGGGGAGAGACAAAATGCTGCCAAGGCTCTGAGAGAAGGGGTAGACACTCATCAAAGTATCGCCATACACATATGTGTATACACATGATGGCTATGGCATGTGCAGGTTCACAATTCCACGTGCCGCCCAAAGGATCTGTGGACTCAAAAAAGGAAGAGAGCGGGGTGTTCCCGCTCTCCGCCAAATGCATCTAGAGTTTGATGATGAGTTTAACTTTTTAATTAGAAGCCCTGGGGCTGTGCCTTATCCATCTGCTCATCTTCGGGCTTGTTGCGCTTTTTCTTTGTGAATACTGTCAGCACAACCTGCACGATCGCGATCACTGCCATCCAGATGGTGTACTGGTCTGTCATGACCATGGGCAGTCTCATGTCTTCCGTGAGGATGAACACGATGATAGCCACGATTGTCGGGATGATGGTCAGCAGGCGGATGATGCCGCGACGCTTAAGCGTCTGCTCGTCTTCCTGCTCGCTGTTGGCCCTCTGCCTCTGGTATGGGTCGTCCTCTTCGTCCTTTTTCTTCTTGCCCACAAAGTACCAGATGAACGTTACCAGCATGATGACGCCGGTGAGGATAGTGAGGATAAGGTTCCAAAGAGCCCAGGATGCCGTGCCCGGATCGGTGGGGGTATCATTGTCGTCGATATCCACAACCGGAGCCGCAGCTTCTTCTTCGTCCGCCGGTTCGTCGCCCGGGTCTTGCGGTACCGGGGTATCTGTAATGTCTACAACCGGTGCGGGAGCAGCGGGATCAGCCGCTGGAGCTGCAGCGGCAGGAGCTGCCGGAGTAATCGGCGTTCCTGGTGTTCCCGGGGTTGCCGGTGTGATGGGTGTTACAGGCGTTGTGTCTGCAGCCGCGGTCACGGTCAGCGTGCCAGGAGCGTAGTTTATCTGATAGTTTTCGGACGTCAGGCCGGAGACATTAATGTCAAAGGTCTGTCCTGCCGTGGCAGCAGAGGTATAGGCTGTTGCATATGCCGGGGTGCCCTGCAGGCTGTTTGCCGGGGCATCGTTGCCTTTGAATCCATTGTATGCTGCGATAGAGAAGGCAGACTGTGCAGGAACAGGAGAGCCCTGTGCCAGTGTCAGGTTGCCGGCCGTAACAGTAAGCGGCGCGGGGGTGATCGTAAGCGAACCATGCGTATGGTCTGCACCAGCCCATTCCCAACTATAATTGTCTGTTACGTCTTTGCCGTCTTTATCGTAGAGCCGGATGCTGTCCATCATTTCCTGGAACTCGCGTGAGCCGGCCTTAGGCAAAGTAACCGTTACTTCGTGCGTGCCCACGGTGGATTCCTGGCCGTGTGCGTCTACATTTGCCAATGTCTGAATAATCGTGTCGCCTGCCGGTAATGCTACCTTGCCCGAAGGGGTGGCTGCTGTACCGATGCTCTGCGGGCGGATGCCTTCCGGCTCGCCCCATGCTTCCACGATGTAACCTTTTTCGACGATATCCTGACCGGCATATTCGTGGCTTACGATTGCGCCGGAGATATGGATGTCGGCAATCGGGAATTGCTCAACGCCACTTTCGATGGTTACTTCCATTCCCTCATCCACGATATCATAGTTTATCGCTGTGATGCCGTCCACCTTATGGCCGTATGTGTCGCCGGCATTCATGGTGTCGCGGTAGGTTGTGCTGAACTTCCTGTTTGTGATGTTAAGCATATTTTCGTCTTCGCCTGGGATAAATCCGTTGTAGCCAAGCGTATACAGGCTGGCGTCCATATCGTCGGGGGTTGCCGGCGTCGGGTCGCCATACTGATAGACGGGGTAGCCCGTGATGCTGATGCCAAGCGGCAGCGGGTTGATTGTCACAGAGGATTCAAGAACCAACGCTGTGTAATTATTACCTGTTACTTTGACAAACACAGGATAAGCCTGCGCGTCGCCGTTTGCGTCACGGTTCACATTTTTATACTCAAGTGCCTGCTGCCATGTGCCATCTGTACCTGTCGCGCTGTATTCCACTGTCACACCGCTTGTGGGAACGCCGTTCACGGTTACGCCGTGGCTGGCGCCGTCATAGTCGCCCACATACGGATCTACCGTTACAGTGTCTTCCAGGTTAATGGGCAGTATCTTCTGCGTGCCGGGTTTTACCGCTACTTTGTAGTTGCCGGATTTTGCGATAGTTTCATCAAAGGAAACCGTTACCTTTTGCGGGTCATAGGCGATGGGCGTTGTGCCTGCCGCATCCCAGCGTACGTCTGTGTAAGCCGGATCCGCGTCGGTGATGGTGATGCCGCCCAGCTCGCTTGTCAGGAAGCCAGCGTTTGCTGTCTGCTCATAAGAATCGCTTTCTGCCTGGAGTGCGTATTCGCTGCCGTCATAGGTGCGTTCCACGGTTTCTGTCTGCACAGTTACCTCACGCGGGTAGATTGTTACATATTCAATGCCGCACCGAGGGAAGATATTTCCGTTTTTGTTGAGTACTTTTACCCAAACGGCGTGCGTTTGCACTTCGTCGCCGTTATACTCTACGTCTGTCCATGTGTCGGTTGTCTTGCTCCAGCCGAGGATGGATTCTAGTATACCGTCGCCAAAGCTGTCGTTGTAGTAAGCAACGTCGCCGTCCTGCGGCTGGTAGCCGCTCACAATCTCTACGCCGTGGCTGTTGCCGTCATACGGGCCGTCATAGCCCTTCAGCTCCAGCTCCAGCTTGGCCGTGTGGATGGTCAGCAGGTTGGGCAGTACTTTAAACTCATAGTTGTCTGTGTGGTTTACAAGCCCAAGCAGGCCGGATACCTTTGCGTTGCTCACGTCCACCTTCAACGGGTTGTTGATGACGTCAAGCCCGTAGATACCTACGTTGGGGCCAACCTCCCTGCTGGGGCCTACATTGCTCAGCGTATGCCCGTATTGTGTCAGCAGGCCGGATTTGGAATCATACACGCCAGGGATGCTGATACCCGGAACAGCATAGTACTCTTCCAGCGCGTGCTTATTGCCGTCATAGAAGGTGAAGCCGGGCAGGGTGACAACGGTTACCGGGCGTTTGGACACGGTCAATGTGCCGTAATCCCAAGTAATATCATAGTTTGTAGTCAGCGTGGGCTGTGCGAAATAAAGCGCCCATGTGGCTACAAAGTTCTGGCTGGAGCCGGCGTTGGTCTGGGATCCTGTGATAAGGGAGAGATCGCCCTTCAGGAGGTCCAGCTTATTGCTGTCGTCTATGCCGATGCTCGGGTTGTTTGCCAGGCCAAGCGCGCTTGTGATTTGGTAGGACTTCTCTGTAAGCGGAAGTCCGTCATAAACCTTGCTGGCGCTGCCCGTCTGTATGGTGATTTCACGCTTTGTGATCGTCAGGCGCCCACGGTTGTCCGGATTCGGGTTCCAGGGCCAGCCGCCACCCGTTTGGATAGCGCCGGTCACGTCATAGTTGCCGCCTTCTACAGGCGTCACTGTTGCTGTGATATATGGTTTGCCCGAAGAGAGAAGCGGTACATTTTCGCCGCTTGTGCGAGAGAATGCGATAACAAACTCATCCGGGTCTATATCCTGCGGCCAGTTTGTGAAGCCAAATTCCGGATCGTTTTCTCCATATACCTTTTTCGCGTCCGCGATCTCTATGCCGCTGAGATTCAGGCTGGCCTTGTTGATGGTGATGCCACCCGCCGCAACGCTGATGTCATAGTTCGCCGTTGTTTCGTCGTCCACAATCACGATGCTGTCTTTTACCGGCGTTGCCGTGTAAACGCCAGCATCCGGGCCGACCGTGGCGATCCATGCGTTGTTGCTGTAGGATACAACCGCGTTTGCTTCTGCGGCTTCCACAGCCGTTACCGCCTGGCCGCTCACGAGGCCTGCGTCCGTCCCTGTGCTGGCAAGCAGCGCAAGGTCATAGGTTACGCCGGGCGCATACGTCACAGCCGCCTTGCTCTCAAAGGAGAACGCTACAGGGCGTTTGGTGATCGTCAGCGAAGCGTCAACCGCGTCGGAGTTTGTGTAATCATCGGAAGTGGAGATAACGCGGATCTGGAAATCAAAGCTGTCCGCCACATCGGTGATGCCTGCGGGCAGGCCGTTTGTCCAAATCTGGCCGTCCGTCGAATACTGCAGTGTATAGCCGCTTGTTACCGTCCGGCCGTTTGCTGTTACGGAGATATCCGAAGCAAGCAGCTCCAGCGCCGTAGCGTCATATACTTTGGATTTGTTGAGTGCGTCCGCGGAGATGCCGCTCACAGTGAGCTGCGCCGCGCCAACGGTCAGCGTGCCGTCTTCTATTGCCAGCACATAGTTGCCGCCCACGATGGTTACATCGGTGATGACGGGCGTAATGTCATACTCGCCTTTTGCAAGAGGCAGTGTTGCGTCTGTATCAAAGCCAAGCTCTGTCGCGAGGTCGGGCAGCACTTTGGCAAGCGTGTCGGTAAACTGCAAGCCATCCAGCAGCGTTGTTTCGTCATAGCTGAATTCCGGGTAGTTTGCATCGCCCACGGTGCCTGTCGCGTCGTTTGCCTTGATGGTGAGCGTGGCAGGAGTGATAGCGAACGTACCGTTTGTACCGGCCTTGATGTCGTATGCTGGGGGCACGTTGTTGATGTTGGATACGATAATGCTGTAATCGCTTACATCTTCGCCTTCTATGCGGGCGATATCATAGGTTACGCTTGCGGGCAGCGTGCCGCCGGTTATGGTTACTGCAAACTTGTCCGGATCGTCCTCGCCATAGATCTTGCCGTCGTTGTCCGGCGTGATGGTGATCACGGTGCTGGCCGCGTAGTTTGCCGTGTAGGTTTCATCCGCCGACAGCGCATAGTCGCCTGTGGGCAGCGCGCCTGCCGTGGTGGAGCGTGCGCCACTCCAGCCGGTGAAGTAATATTTTACTTCGTTTATAACGATGCTCTCCGCCGGTGTGGGCAGTGTTGTTATCTCGTTCCAGTTCTTCACGGAGAACGCAAGCACCTGCTCGTCGAATACTGCCGTATCCTGCGCCGCGCCTGCCACGTTGCTTGTGAAGGTCACGTCTACCTGATCCGGGCAGTAGCACAGGTTAATAGCGTTTTCCGCGTTTGCCTGCGGCACGAAAGGCATTGCCGTGCTTGCGCTTTCGTCAAACACAAAGCCGTCCGCCGTGTATTTTGCTTTATAGTCGTCGCTCAGCAGCACAAGGTTTTCACCCACATAACCCATAACGGAGATAGAGTCGTCCGCGTCTGCGGGGTCTGTCGGGTAGCTGCCGGCTACCTGCTTATAGTAATAGATGGTAACGGGGATGGGGTCGCCCGCGGTAAGCGCGGATTTTTCCTTCCATTGTGCCGTGAAGTGGAAGTAGCCATCCTGTGCCAGGCTTGTGTTACCGGCGGTTACGTCAAACAGGTCGCCCTGGTTATAAGTCTTGCTGTCCGGGCCAAGCCATCCCTGGAACACGTAGCCGTCGCGTGTGGGCGGCACAACAGGCAGGTTAAAGCTCTCGCCTTCCGTAGTGGAAGGAACGATTTCGTCAACGTTGCCGGTGCCGTCGTTCAGGGCGAGCTTCGCGCCGTATTTTACTTTTTCTGCCGTGATATGCAGCTTCAGATTTGCGCCAATATTTTTTGGCACCACGAATTGGTAAGCATAACCATTTTTTGTAGATGCTTCAGGTGTAATTTCCCTTGGTGTGACATCAGGGCCATCCAGCATGATTTTTACAGTATACCCAGACTCTACACTGAACCAGAACCAGTTGCCGTTATAGTTCTTATCTGGCGCGCTGTTAGAGGTCCAACTCCATTGTTTTACAACGTCGTTGATACCCAGAGGACGACCGTCCTCCTTGCTGTTGTACTTATCCTGACCTAAAAGATTTGTGATCTGCGGAGACAGGTTCTTGATAAGGATCTCATATCGTTTTGCCGCTTTAAAGTTCCCCGATTCAAACGTAACAGGCTCGGATACATTGGTTAATTCTACGGAATAAGTGTAGGTGTTTCCGTTCAATACCGGAGTAACAGTCGTTAATGTTACCGTTATAATGGTTCCGCCGGGCAGTGTGGTAACCGCGGAAGGATTTGTTGTACCAATGGTGTAGGAATTTGGCAGGTTTAGTCCAATGCCATTTGCAACGAGGCTGTCCAGATGCCAGTCGGAATATTGACCGCTAGCCCCTTCCCAGTTTGTGTTGGGATCGATGCTTTGCAGCGTCAAGGACTGGCTGTTGCCCGGAATTACTTTAAACCCGCCGCTTGGCAAGCTGTTTGTAAAGTTACCCTGGCGGATATCACCGTTGCTAAAGGTAACTGTGTAATTGTCTACCTGCTTGAACTTTGCGGAAACCGTAACATCCTGTGTCACGCCCGAAAGCTCGTACAGGTTGTCGTTGATCTTTTTGAGTTCCGCACCACGGTTTGCATCCTGCAATGCGGGTTCTCCATCCAGTGCGTAATTCTGCTTCGCCACAACGGAAATCCGGATGGTGCCGTCTTCGGCGATAGTCGCCGGGCCGGTCACTTCACCATAGGATGCATCCGGTGTTGCCACATAAGTAACGTTGTAAGCCGTCTCCTTCTCTTGGAACTGAAGGATCACTTCCTTGCTGCCCAGGGGCGAGCCTACGATGCCGCCGTCGAAGGAATAATAGATTGTGTTGTCGATAATGCGCAGGTAGCCAACCTTGTTGCCGCCTACCGTGGCAAACTTGAATTCATAGTCGCCTGCCGCATTGTATTTTGCCTGTATCGCGGCCAGATTACCCGCAATAGCGCCTTCATCGATTTCGTCATAATAAGTGTTCGTGCCGATCCCCTTGATCGTTACGGGGATTTTTGTGATCGCGGGTGCGTCGTGATTGCCTTCGCAATCCTTGTGGATGCAATCGTCCGCGCCGCAGCCGGGATAGGTGCAATCGCCGGCAGGGTCACAGGTGCAGCCCTGCGGGTCTGTAGAGGTCTGCGCCGCCGCAAAGTAAAGCGTGCTGTCAGCCGCGAAAGGCAGGGCAAGCAGCTCTTCCAGCGTATAGGTTTGTGCGCCGTCTGCAACGATACCGTTTTCATCGGCCACTGCCCACACAAAGCCGTTTTCCAGTGCGGGGATGTCGCCCGCAACTTCGCTCAGCGTGGGGATGGGGTCTCCGTCGTTCGCTGTAACGGTGAGGTTGGTTGCCACGCCGCCTACAAAGAACGTTGCGTTGTAATCTACTGTTACTGAACCACTGTTAGCTTCCCAAACAGCAGTAAGAGTTTGGGTTTTTAAATGCTCACCCGATAAAACACCGGTAGTATATTTGACATATTCGCCGGGAACAACGCTAGCTCCCTTGTATGTCCAGCCAATTTGAGTAAATCCATCAGCGGAAAATGCAAAGTCTGGGCAAACAAAGTAATAGTCTCTATTAGGATTTCGACCTCCGCCACTAGGAGACTGCCATCCGTCGAGGGATAAGGATCGTGCATCGTTACCATATTTGGTATCAGTCAAAGATACTGTTACCTTACCCATGGTGCTTTTGCCGATATCGTTGGGAGGTGCGGGAACATCAACACCGTTCAACGCAGCAGTGGTTATTGCAAAAGCATGCGTGTTCAGCGCCGCGCTTTTCACCTGTGCAAAATCGTCCAGCAGGACGTCGGCCGCAAGCTGCTTTGAGAATACCACTTCCAGCTTTGTGTCTTTGGTTATTGCCAGCGCTTTTATCTCCAGCTCAGAGAGGAGTCTTGCAGAAGCATCGTTTTTATCACGCCATCCTGTAAACACAAAACCCTCTTCCGCTTTCGGTGTGGCTGGAAGAGTTGCTATGGTTTTTCCTTCTTCTACTGTTTCTTTGTGATATTCAGCATCCCCAACAAAGAATTGTACCGCATATGTTGCGGGAGCCGGGGGCGCCTGTGATGTGTCGACGATGGTAGTATCCACCACCGGCGGCGCCGTGGTTGTGTCCAAAGATCCCTCTGTGGGCACCAAATTATCCGTCGGAGTTATCTCCGTCTCCACAAGCGTTCCCGCTTCAACCGGGCCTTCTTCCACGGGGATGTCCGTTGCGGGCATCTCGCTGGCAAGTACGCCCTGCGGGAACAGGCTGAACACCATGATAACCGCCAGTACAAGCCCCAGGAAACGTTTCATTCCCAAATTATTTTTTTTCATTCTCCAAACCCTCTCTTCCTTCAAGTCCAAAACATCAAACCCTTTTATTGTTCCTTTTTTTATCTCTGTCTGAAATGAAATTATTAGAAATTTAGATGATATGCGCATTATAAAACAAGTCAATAACAGGTCAATCACACGAAAAAAATTAAAAAAACGCTATTGCAATGCACTTTTTTCAAGATTAACGAATAGATGTTGGCATAGTTAACGCGGAAAGCGGTTGTGTGGGGAACCGCTACCGGTGAGCATACACATATGTGTATACACACGATGGCTATGGCATGTGCAGGGTCACAATTCCACGTGCCACCCAAAGGATCTGTGTGTTCAAAAAAGGAAGAGAGCGGGGTGTTCCCGCTCTCCGCCAAATGCATCTAGAGTTTGATGATGAGTTTAACTTTTTAATTAGAAGCCCTGGGGCTGTGCTTTATCCATCTGCTCATCTTCGGGCTTGTTGCGCTTTTTCTTTGTGAATACTGTCAGCACAACCTGCACGATCGCGATCACTGCCATCCAGATGGTGTACTGGTCTGTCATGACCATGGGCAGTCTCATGTCTTCCGTGAGGATGAACACGATGATAGCCACGATTGTCGGGATGATGGTCAGCAGGCGGATGATGCCGCGACGCTTAAGCGTCTGCTCGTCTTCTTGCTCACTGTTGGCCCTCTGCCTCTGGTATGGGTCGTCCTCTTCGTCCTTTTTCTTCTTGCCCACAAAGTACCAGATGAGCGTTACCAGCATGATGACGCCGGTGAGGATAGTGAGGATGAGGTTCCAAAGAGCCCAGGATGCCGTGCCCGGATCGGTGGGGGTATCATTGTCGTCGATATCCACAACCGGAGCTGCCGCTTCTTCTTCGTCCGCCGGTTCGTCGCCCGGGTCAGTCGGAGTAGGATCTTCCGGAATTGTAACTACGGGCGCGGGAGCAGCAGGGTCAGCCGCCGGAGTCGGAGCTACCGGTGCAGCAGGGGCTGCCGGAGTAACCGGCGTTCCCGGGGTTGCCGGTGTGATGGGCGTTACAGGCGTTGTGTCTGCAGCTGCGGTCACTGTCAGCGTGCCGGGGATTACCTGAATGCTATAGTTACGGTTCAATGTTGCTGCCGGGTCAAGATTGAAGTTGATGACATAAGAACCGGCTGTGCCGTCATAGCCTACTGCATACAGGCTATAGAGCAACTGGTCTCCCGGCACCAATGTGCCGCTCTCCAGAGTTGCGATGAACTCCGGGAGGTCGTCGCCTGCGGTAATGGTGTAGTCGTTGGCGTGCAGAACGATCGCGCGAGGCGTAATCGTCAATGTGCCCGGTTCAGCCTGCTCCTCTACCCTGTAGTTGTTTGTAAGCGGGGTCACGGTCGCGTTGATTGTATAGTCCCCTACATTCTCGCCCTCGATGCGGTTAAAGCCTACCTGGAACTGCGAGATATCAAACCCTGCCGGCCATGTGTTCTTCAGGCGGAAGGCCGGGTCGCTGTTGCCATAAATCTTTGTCTCGTCATTTACGGCGAAGTCCATTTCAAGCAGGTTCAATGTTTTTGCCACTACGTTGAAGGATGCCACGCCTGCTTTTACGATGTAATTTTCTGTCTGGCCTGCGCTGAGATCCACATCGTAAGTGCCGACAGTATCGCCCGCTTTATAAGCGGTGGAGAGTACTGCGTTGCCGATGGTAACGTTGCCGGCATTGTCGTTAATGTTTAAGCCTGCGTTTTGCACATAACCGTCATAGAGATAGGTTACGGTATTCAAATCAAGGCTGTCGCCGTAGGCCACATCAGCAATCGGATCGAACACAGGCGTCAGTGTCGCCGGGGTGATTGTGAAGATCGCTTTTGCCGGAGCGCCGTTCACGGTATAGCTGTCCACATAGGGCTCTTTGGGCTTTACCGTAGCGGTGATCGTGTAATCGCTTACTTTTTCGCCGTCCGTGCGGGTAACCGTAATATCAAAGTGATCCGGGTTAGCCTTGGACAGCGGGTTCCAGGTAAGGAGGTCCTCATAGTTGGGGTTATCCGTGCCATATACCTTTGTGCCGCCGCGCAATGTCGCGTCGTAGAAGGTGGGTGTGCCCGGATCTTCTTCCTCTTCCTCGCCCACGTTGATCTCAATAGGCTTCACGATCAGCAGGCCGTCGAGGATCTCTACCGTATAGTTGGTCAGAACAGGTGCATTTCTTGGGTACACGATGTCATATGTATCTGCCGGCGCGCCTGCGGTGTAGTCCGTCGTGATGCTGGCGTTCCAGTTGCCCAATACGGATGTTTCTGTGTCAGTGAATTTGAACTCGCCATCAATCAGTTTGTAAAGACTGGTCAAATTGGCCGGAGCAGGGTCGTTCATTTCCACTTCCACATCTTTGTCAATCTGGAATACCAGTGCCGCCTTTTTGATGTCAAGCGTGCCGGTGTTTGCTGCAGGCTGCGTGATCTCATAAGTGTCGGCGATCTTGGGTGACACTGTAATAGTAACTGTCTTGTGCAGCCCTGCATCCTCACCTGTGCTGTAAGCCGCATAGCTCGCATCCGCACGTTCGAAAGAGAAGTTAAAGTCATTGATGTCAGGTGCAGCATTGCCTGTCGGCCAGCCGTTGATTACATAGTAGCCCGCATCGCCAGCTACAGGATCTGCGCTGCCATACGTTTTGTAACCGATCGCTGTCAGACCGGACAGGTCGAACTCGGTTGCGTCAACAATGATCGTTCCCGTTCCGCCCCATACGATATAGTTGCCATTTGCATCAGAACCGTTTTCGCGCGGTGCGGGATATTCGCCCGCAGTACTTGTGTTTGTATAGAGTGTGGTGATAACTCCAGGCGTAATGTCGGTAACATCTTCACCGAACACAAAGTCTGCATTATCATAGTTCACCAGCGCTTCCAGCTCTGCTTGCGTTACATCGTTGCCATAATCCACGTAGTGTTTGCCTTCTGCAGGCTCTAACTCGCGCGGTATGATTGTGAGCTTGCCGGGTTCGCTGGGTTGGTCGGATACAACATAGTTTTCTGTCTTTGCCACGATAGTAAGGACAAGTGTGTATCCATTCTCATTTACATCCTCATCTTTGCCCGCTTTATCCGCCGCGGTTGCATTCGCCGTCGCCGCGTTTGTGCGCGTCACTTCCCATGCGAAGTGCTCTTCAAAGAGTTCCAGCGTCCAGCCGTTAGGCAACGATGATTCATCCAGCGCATACACAACGTCGCTGTCCAGCGTACCGTATATTTTTTTAGCGCTTTCCGGATCAACTTTTACGTCAGAAAGGTTAATCCCCTGCGCTGTGATAAGCAGCTTGCCGTCCACTGTTCTAAACGTATAGTTGCCGCGCACGTTCTTATCGCCGTTTACGATGGTGATGTCAGACGTATTCACTTTTACGGAATAACCCGTAGTGGTGTTAACATCTGTGCCGCTGCCGGAAGCCGTAGCGCCCGCCAGCACGTCTCCATAGGGCAGGGTGGCCGGGGAGACTGAAAGAACGCCGTTATCGCCGTCTGCGTCCGGTACGGTAATGAGCGAGCCCGTCCATTCCCTGGTATAATTCTTTGCCGTTATCGTCAGCTCTTTAGGCGTGATACGCAATTTGCCTGTGCCTACCGATATTTTCAGCTGCGGGAAGGCTGCCTTGAGCGCATCCACATCCGTTACCGATATTACATAGCCCGCAGCGGTTACATCTTCACCCGCCACACGTGTCAGGCGTCCGTTTGCTTCCAGGTACGCTTTTACAGCCGCCAATGCTTGCGCATCTGCCTTGGAGCCTTCCTTTGCCGTAACAGAAACCGTAAACGCCGGGTCATCGTCGCCATAGGTTTTCGTTTTGTTCTCCACGGTCACAATCACACTCTCGCGCAGCTTTGTTACCACGGTTACAAGGATATTGTTTTTCACATTTTTCTGTGCCGGATATGTGAATGTAGTTGCTCCTACATAATCAGTACCCGGATATTTTGTCGCAGCTTTATCGCCTGCTTTTACCCACACCTCTGAGATATAGTAGCCCGTCAAAGCGCGGAACTGAATCGCTTCAGAGTTTTTACCGGATGTAATGGACTGCGGACTGTTGCTTACGAATCCGTTATCGATACTGCCGGAAACGATCACCTTACCGTCTACCTTCGGATAGATATCATGGTTGCGCGTAACGTAATCAAGCTGTGTGATGCTTTTTTTGTCTGCGTCCGCACTGTCATACCAGCCCTGGAATCTATTGATTCCGTTGCTAAGATCCGCGTCAAACTTATACGGGTCGCCACCCTTCACAACATCTCTTTTAATCAGCTTTCCATTATCGTTATAGAAATTTACATTCCAGTACCGGTCTTTGTCTGCAATTACGCCGTCCACATGGTAGCCGTCGCCCTGGTCCTTGATTACATACCAGCGCACAGACGCAGCTTCGCTTACCGTGATTCCCAGCAAATCGGCAATGGTACGCGCCGACGGTGTCTCCAGCAGGTATTCGCCCACATCGCCGGAATGATCCTCGGCTGTACCACTGCCCCAAATATTTGAGCCGGTGATGGAGGCTATTTTGCTTTGCACCTTTACTTCATCCAGCGAACCCACGCCAACAGAATGGTAATTGGCGGAATTGCCAATTGCCGCATAGCCGGGCTTCAACACGAAAAACTGCGCGTAGCCGATGGTTGCACTGTTGCTTTTATCAATCCAAGCCGCAGCCGTAACACGCTTTGCGGTGCTGCCGGTGTATGGCGCGGTGCAAACATCATTAAATCCATAGTTGTTAGAATTTACCGTCCACCCGCGGAAGGAGTGATTACTTGTATTATGGGTGTCCTGTGCGTTCGCCAAAACAAACGTCGCCGTTTTGTCTGTTGTGTTGACAATGGCCAGGACGCTCTTTTCCACCGTATCTCTGCTTGGATACGTATACCATACTGTAATAGTCTCGGTGCTAACGGATTTCGCGTTGCCCCAAACGGCATACAGGTCAACGTTGGATGCGATGGAATCCGTGAGTACATCGCCAGGCTGCACAAGGTTCTTCCCATCCGGATCTGTTGCCCATGCAACAAAGTCATAGTTGGCAAGCGCCAAGCCGCTTTCCACCGTCACTGCCGTATTGGGTGTATATTCATAGCCTGCCGTGGTTTCCACAGCATCTTCCAAGGCAGCACTGCCGTTGCCGTTTCTGTAAACCAGCTTTTGTGCGTTTGCCGGATAATTCGCATGGTACGTTACCGAGTAAGAAGATTTGGCAATATCCAACCGGGCATAGTCGTTAAACTCACTGCCGCTTGTTGTCGTCACCTTTACATTTACTTTTGTGGTTCCTTCTTTCACCGCACTGATCATTACGACCTTGCCTGTATTGCTGGAACCCTCATAGAATGCTGCCACCGTCGGATCTTCAATCGTCCATTCGATACTGGCAATATCATTTGCGTCTGCCGGGGTATAGTTTACCGTAAACCGGGCAATCGCGCCCTGGCCCACTTTGATTTCCTGGCCGGCCGGCGTTACGCTGATGCCCTCAAGAGCAATGTCCAGCGCTTCCGGTTCTTCAAACAACGCAACAAAACCCAGCGTCAGCGCTTCGGTCGCATTTGCTATTGTTGTAAAGTCATATGCCGTGTCTTCCCCAACCTTTGCCCAGCCAAGGAACGCTGGCTCCGTGCCCACATACACACCGGGATATGCCGGTGTGGGAACTCTGTCTGCTGTCGGTGCAAACTCGTCGCCGACTTTTACATCCGTTATCAGCACCGGATATTCGTCATCTGCGCTATCGTAGAAAGAGAACGTATGGTATTCATATGGCTCTGTGTTGTACACCGGTGCGAAATCATAAGCCGAAGCAGCCATTTCCACCAGCGTACTGAAATCAAAAATATCCGTACCGTTTACCGACCATCCGGAGGAAAGCAGGTTCTCATCGCCTGTATAATCCGGAATCGCCGGAGCCACAAACGCCGCAAGCCCGGAAGCTGTCAGTTCATAGGTGCCCCCTTCTAGCAGCTGCCCTTCTGCGTCGTAAAAGTTTAATGTATAAGACTCTTCTTCCAGTCCGTTGTTTTCAATTGTGCCATACTGTGCAATCAGGCTTACATCTTCGGCGAGCGCCGCAAGATATGTTTCCAGGTCTTCCACTGCCGCACCTGTTCCCGCAACTTTCCAGTTTTTAAATTCTGCGCCCAGAGCCGGAATGCCGCTTAGGTCAAATCCGCCGAGTTCATCCACAACTACCGTAGCTGCAATCTCATCCTGGGTATAAGCCTCTTCGGAAAGATAAAGTTTTGCCGTGCCGCCAAGCACGCTTTGCGTACCAATCACGCTCTGTGCGCCCATGCCCTTATAAAGCTGCACTTCATTAATCAAAGAAGAAACAACCGTGTTTGTGTCCACAGTGGTTGTCGTTGTCTCCGTGTTTTCCCCCGTAACCGTTAAATCGGGGGAGGCTACCGTGATGCCTGCCGTGTCAACTAGGCCTTCATCGTCGCCTAACTCCTCCAAAACGTCTTCGGGTTCGTCAATCTCCTCCGGGTTCGGCGAACCTGTGGATTCAACGATTTTTTCGCCCGCTACTGTGCCTTCTACAGCCAGCGCGCCCTGCGGCACAATGCTAAAGAGCATTACGATAGCCAGCAGTAAGCCGAAAAACCGTTTTTTCTCAAATTTACCTTTCATCATCATTCCCTCTCTTTCTAAACCTGCCCTTTTATTATCGGCATTTGACGTTTCTAGAAAAATTTTTCAAAAAAGTTTTTCCGTTATGCTTCCAAAGAACATCCGCTTAATACGCGATTTTAACCGCCTTTTTGGCGTAAATTCGTTTAAGCATAGTTGCATTATAAACTATCGTAATAACACGCCAATCACAAAGTCTTTTTTAAATAATTGTTATTTATGCTTGGTAAGTTGCCAAATATTGACGCCGTATTCTTGCCGCAACAAAAATCTCCTATTTACAAACCGTCGCCCCATCCTTATACTTATATACATATACACATGCATGCATAATTATATGTGTATACAGATATGCGTGTGTTCATATGCGCATGTGTATATCATATTATCGGAGGATTTTATGGAAATTATTACAATCGCAAACCAAAAAGGGGGCGTGGGTAAATCCACCACCGTACATGCCATGGGCAGCGGTCTTATGCTGCGTGGTCATCGTGTGCTGTTTGTGGACCTAGACAGCCAGGGTAACCTGAGCTATACCATGCAGGCGGACGATGATGTCCCCAGCGCACTTGATATCCTCACAGGCAACGCAAACACGGCAAACTCCATACAGCACCTTAAAGGTGGAGACTTGATTGCCGGCACCCCTGCACTGGCCGGTGCGGATAATCTGCTACTGTCCGAGCTGGGCAAAGAATACCGCCTGAGAGAAGCACTAAAAGATGTATCAGCTTATGATTATATCCTGATCGATACCCCGCCCGCATTGGGTGTGCTCACCATAAACGCACTAACCGCGGCAAGCTGTGCCATCATTCCTGCGCAAGCGGATATCTACAGCCTTCAGGGAATCGGCCAGCTCAGCAACACCATCCAAACCGTAAAACAATATTGTAATCCTGGGCTTACAATCGACGGCATTCTGCTCACCCGGTTCAACGCACGTGCCGTTTTAAGCCGTGACATAGCGGACATTGTAGAGGACACAGCCAAACAATTGCATACCCGGCTATACAAAGCCCGTATACGTGAAAATATCGCAGCAAAAGAGGCACAGGCCAACCGACAAAGCCTGCTAGTCTATGCCCCTAAGAGTAATGCCGCCTCTGATTACAACCACTTTTTGGACGAATTTCTGGAGGATCGATAACCATGGCTAAAAAATCATTCAAGGATAACCCCGCACTACAGTTTATTTCTACCGTTCCCCCTGCACCGCAGCCGGAATCAGCATCACCACAATCGGTACAGCAGAAACAATCCACCAAAGTACCGGATGCACCGCAGCAACCCAAACGAAAAGTAACAGCAACACGGCGCGCCGCTTTGCCAGACAGAGGCCCTGGTTTTGAGGCAAAAAGCAAGCGTCTTAACCTGCTTATCCGCCCCAGTCTGTTCGAAGCCGTGTCTTCAGCCGCACAATCAAAAGGTATGAGTAACAACGATCTCATCCACCAGATACTAGAGCAGGCACTTTTGTCGGGCAGTATAGAAAACATATAAACATACACATATGTGTATGTTTATATGTTCGCCGAGCTTAAGGAGGATTTATCATGCAAGATCAGAACGAGTCCAACAATACCCATACGCCTCAACCGAAAAACGAGCAACCCACCCCTACGCTCAAAAAAAAATCAAGAGGTATGCCCACTGTCGTTAAGGTCATCATCTTTATCGTCGTCATTCTTTTGGCAATTTTCGCGGTGCTCTATATCACGGCCTGGGTTGCCGGATTTGATTCGGTCGCTTCTCTTCTGCATACCCTTGGGTCAGATCTGGGCAACATTGGTACGAATATGCAATCCAGTGGCCCGCCCTCCATCACCTGACACTTATTTGCATAAGTATGCAAATAAGCGACTGGTATTTTATCTTAAATTTGTCTTCTGCTTTTGTGTGTTTTTATACATTTTTCAGCGCATAAAAAAGCAACTTTCTGCATAACAGCCGCAACACTTCGTAAAATAATAGTTTTGCAAAGTGTTGCTTTTCCTTTTTCATCACCACGCGTTTGTAGAAAACAAGCTTATCTCTCTATCAATAAATCCTCATCATCCAGAAGATCCTCCATACTCATTTGTCCTTGTGGGATCACTTGATCTAGGCTGGCTGGGCGGATCAGGTCTCCATCCAACAAGTTCTGGTTATATTCACGCGTTGCCAACAGCTCCTCCGGCGTCTTTTTCATAATATGAAAAATAACATACTTAACCGCTTTTCCCTGCTTTTCCACTCGATATGTTACCTTCAAATCGCTATAAAGATTAATATCGCCTTCCTTTGGCCCCCCCGTTCAGCAACCCTAATGCCGGCTCCAGCGCCTTTCTTTTAAAATCCTGCCATGTCTTATATTTCGCTCCCATCGCAGCCTGCAGCTCCCGCCAATCATATCGGACATATTCATGGTGCGGCGCTCGTTCCTTTTGGCTTTTCAATA
>JAJDHD010000042.1 GCA_030266015.1 Christensenellaceae bacterium OttesenSCG-928-K19
GGCGGAAATGCTTGTGGGCGGGCTGCTGCTGGGCATCACCGGTGGATTCAAAAACCGGGTATGGTCCATGGTTGCCGCCATCCTCATCATGGGTGCAGCCTTCACCGTATCCGGCGCGCTGCCACCCGGCGGGTTTGTGGGGTTTGCCATCTGCTGCGGCATTATGGGGCTGTCCGTGCCCTTGTACGGCGGGGTGAGCACTGCGCTTTACCAGGAAAAAATCGCCCCGGAATACCTGGGCCGCGTGTTTTCACTAAACACCAGCCTGATGTCGCTTGCCATGCCGCTGGGACTGGTGTTCTCCGGCCTGTTTGCGGATGGCGTGGGGGTAAACAATTGGTTTTTTTATTCGGGTATCATCACCATGGCAATTTCCACATTATGCCTGCTCGTTCCTTCTGTACGAAAGCTGGATAACCAGCGCCAATCCCTATCAAAAGAATCTTGACGGCATCAAAAATTCCGCCCCCGCCACTGTGCGGGTGCGGAATTTTGCCATATTTGCAGATTTTGGGTGCGGCTCTACGCTGCCGCCCTCCATCCTGCTCTTGCTGCCGGTAGTTCAGTATTTCATCCCACCGTTATCTATAATTAAACAAAAACAACAGCATTGTTCCAATGATGGCACACACGATGCCCAGCCCCGTCAGCATCTCCCACAATGGATATGTAGCGAATTTTCCCAATAGATAAAGAGCAAAGATCACAACGCCGCCACCCAGCAGCGCACCGCCCACACCAAAACGAAGTATTTTCGCCCTTTTAGTTTGATTCGGTTTTTCTTCCCATGCCTGTTCCGGCTCGTAGGTTATCTGTCTTTTCATAACACTTCACCTCCCATCTTATCCTTTCACCCGTACTATACCCAGCTTCAAAGCGCACAAACGAAAAAACGCTCCCCTCCCCGGCATAAACAGCCCCGTGGTAAAGAAGCGTTTTATAACGTGATTTTTTTACAAGCCACACCCAATCACAAGACCAGCTACCAGGATACGCAGCAACAATTCTTTCTTTTTTCCAACAGCCGCACAGCCCGAAAGCCGCCAAGAGCGCCCCTGCGTTATTCCGGGCCCACCATGCTGAGCGAAATACGGTTTTTCTCCACATCCACCGCAAGCACCCATACCGTAACCACGTCGCCCACTTTGGCAACCTCCGAGGGATGCTTCACGTATTTATTCGACAGTTTGGAGATGTGCACCAGCCCATCCTGATGCACGCCAATATCCACAAACGCGCCAAAGTCGATGACATTACGTACCGTTCCGGTAAACTCCATCCCGGGCTTCAGGTCATTTATATCCATCACATCATCCCTCAGCACAGGCTTGGGCATATTGTCGCGGATATCCCGCCCCGGCTTTTGCAGCTCGCCAACAATATCGCGCAGGGTAGGCGCGCCCACCCCGCATTCTTCCGCCACTTGATCCTCGCCACGCGCTTTCACCTGCGCGGCCAGCCCATCCAGCTTGCCCGCGGCAATATCCGCCTCGGCATAGCCAAACAGCGCCAGCAGCTTTTTCGCCGCGCCATAGGATTCCGGATGCACCGCCGTATTGTCCAATATCTGCTTGCCGCCATGGATACGCAAAAAACCGGCGCACTGCTCATAGGCCTTGGGGCCAAGCCCCTTCACTTTTTTTATCTGCGTCCGCGCGGCAAAGGCGCCGTTCTCCTCACGGTACAGGCTGATATTCCTGCTCGTTGACGCCGTCAGGCCAGACACATAAGCAAGCAAGGAGGGCGACGCTGTGTTGATATCCACACCCACACTGTTCACGCAATCCTCCACCACGCCTGTCAGTGTTTCATCCAGCCGCTTCATCGGCATGTCATGCTGGTATTGCCCCACGCCAATCGCCTTGGGGTCTATTTTCACCAGCTCTGCCATTGGGTCTTGCAGCCTGCGCGCAATGGAAACCGCGCTCCGCAACGACACATCATAATCCGGAAACTCCTGCGCGCCCAGCTTGGACGCGGAATATACAGACGCACCCGCCTCGTTCACCATGGTATAAGAAACTTTTTCCGGCAGCTCTTTTAACAGCGCTGCAATGAAAAGTTCTGATTCCTTGGACGCCGTCCCGTTGCCAATGGCAACAACCTCAATGCCGTGCTTCGCAATCAGCTTTTTCAGCACCGCTTTGCTTTCCTCTATTTTATTGTTGGGCGGCGTGGGATAAATCACATCCGTATCCAGCACCTTCCCTGTTGCGTCCACCACGGCAAGCTTGCAGCCGGTACGGTAGGCAGGGTCAAAGCCCAGCACCACCTTGCCGCCGAGCGGCGGCTGCATCAGCGTGGGCTTCAGGTTTTGCCCAAACATTTTAATCGCCTGCTCCTCTGCCTTCCCCGTCAGCTCCGCACGCAGCTCGCGCTCCAGCGAGGGGCAAAGCAGCCTGCCCCACGCATCCTCAGCCGCCTGCTTTATATAAGGTACACAAATGCTCTTTTCATTCTTTATGGCATATTTATGCAGCACGCCGATCATCGCGCCGTCGTCCACATCCACCTTAACCTTAAGGAATCCTTCCTTCTCTCCGCGGTTGATGGCAAGGACACGATGCGACGGGATGCGCGCCGCTTCTTCCGAAAAACCATAATACAGCCGGTAAACCGAATCCTCTTCCTTTGCCGCCTTCGTCACAATCAGCGCATATTTTTGCATCAGCATCCTGAGCGCCTTGCGGAGGGCGGCGCTGTCCGAAAGGTCTTCCGCTATAATATCCATTGCCCCGGCAAGCGCCGCCTGCGCGTCCGGCACTTCCTTTTCCGCATCCACAAACGGCGCGGCAGCCTCTTCCATGCTGCCTCGTGTCAGCTCCTGCGCCATAATAAGCCCGGCAAGCGGCTCCAGCCCACGCTCGCGCGCCACCATGGCACGGGTACGCCTCTTTTGCTTATATGGGCGGTACAGGTCTTCCACCTCCGCCAACGTTACGGCGGCAAGCACCGCCTGCTTCCATTCCTCACCAAGCTTGCCCTGCTCCTCCACCGCTGCAATAACTTCGGCCTTGCGCTGCTGCAAATTGCGCAAATATGCAAGCCTGTCTGCCACCTCGCGCAGCACCTGGTCGTCCAGCGCGCCCGTCATCTCCTTGCGGTAGCGCGCGATGAAAGGAATGGTGTTCCCCTCGTCTATCAAAGAAACCACATTTTTAATGACGCCCGGTTTCAGGCCAAATTCTTGTGCCAGTTGCTTTTCCAAATCCATAGTCGTATGCCTTTCTTCTTTTATCTATGCCATTATACCCCAAAATTCAAGAAACCGGCATATTTTTTGTGAAACACCCCTCCTTTGGTTTTGCGTTAAGCCATTCCAACCACCGCACGGCACCTGCAGTGGGCTATATGTAAACCTCGACAGCCTGTGGCAATATTTACGGGCTTGCGGACTCTTTTGTTGCGGTTTACATTTTTTGACAATTTACAGTTTATTCCAATTCGATTTGTGTTATCTATAGAGTAATAAAGCTAATCCCGCCAGACACACTTTCGCGATTGACCTCCTTGGGATTAGGCTGCTAAAGCGCGATGGGGTGCGCCCGGAATTCACTAAAAAAAAAAGAATATATACTTGCAGATTTTAATAATTTATAATTTAGGAGAATAAAAATGATACCCTTGGCAAACGGAACTATGCAGTATAACTTGGCAGAGAGCCGTTATTTTGAGGCATTGGACAAGCTTCCCATACCTTTCCTCCTCATAAACCAAAAATATGAAATCGTTTCTGCCAACCAAACGTTTTGCACAATGCTTAATTCCCCGGGGCCCGAGCTTATCGGCAAGCCCTGCAACACAATAAACGCCTCTATATGCGGCACGCCAAATTGCTGCTTTCGCCGCATGGAAAAAAATAACCTGGATGCCATGCAGGTTGTCTCGGAAATAGACGGCACGCTTTTCCAGGTTTCCTCGCAGCTTATAAGGGGCGCCACCCCATCGGAAGACCTTATTGCCATCACGTATTCCAATTGGTCTGAGGTGCAGATGCTATCGAGCGCCCTACGCCAAAGCGAAGCGCAATACCGGCACGCAAAGCTTTTTAAGGATTCGCTGCTTGCCAATGCGTTGTATTCCTTTGAAGTAAACCTGACACAGGACAGCATTTTGTGCGCCTCTTTAAAACAATATCCAAAGCAAAACATAGAAAAATACAAAAACTATACCAGCTTTTTAACTCACATGGAACAAGCCTTGATTGACCCTGGGCATGTCCATGCGTTCAAGAGCCTTCACCGCGAAAGGTTAATTTCACTCTTTAACAATGGAACACAGGTGCAAAAAAGCGAATTCCGGCACAAAACCCAATATGGACGTTTTGAGTGGCTTGAATGTACTGCCATCTTATTCCACTCCATAGATGACGAGGATGACAACCTATATGCCTACATTATCGTGCGCAATATCGAAACCCGCAAACGTACCGAACAAGAGCTGCACAAAAAAGCGCAATATGACACCCTTACCGGGCTAAAGAACCGCGAATCCTCTGTCAGCGATATAGAAAAAAAGCTCTTGCTCTCCCAGCAAAAAGACGCCTATGGCGCGCTTATGATGATCGACCTGAATGACTTTAAGCAGATCAACGACAGCTACGGACATTCCATGGGGGATAGTGTGCTGGCGGAAACTGCGCGGCGTATGCAGTCTCTTTTCCGCTCTGGTGATGTGGTGGGCCGTTTGGGCGGCGATGAGTTCATTGTTTTTCTTCCCGCGATAAAAGACCGGCAAACCGCGTTTGACCGCGCCGGTAAACTATATGACTTGATCCTGCCAAAAATTTGCGCACTTGGCACAACCTGCCGGGTATCCGCATCCATCGGCCTCGCTTTTTCCCCCGACCACGGCGCGGCTTTCCAAGAGCTGTATGAGCACGCGGATATCGCGCTCTACCTTGCAAAGAAAGATAAAACGCGAAAATATATTGTATACGAGCCCTAGGTGGGCAGTATTTAGGCATTAAAATGTGTAAGGCCTGTTATTGCGCCGCCTATCGTCGCTTCCGCTTGCCAAACATTTTGCCACTTATGGCCTCAGGCATCTTCCGTTGCCCGCGGGCTTCATGGTGCCTGTTTGCCACCCGGCAAGCAAAAAGCGTACCTGCAATAAAAAGTCATCCCACGTATTGTCCCTTTCCCTTTCAAAGCTATGGACAGAACAGCAGCCAAACTGTATAATATAGCATGTATAAAAAACAAAACGGATGGGAAATAATATAGGTATATGATTGTAACCGACACACAAAAGCAAAAGCTTCAAGATCTGAAAAAGCTGGTGGACGAAGCGATTTCATCGCTTAACCTCCCTGATTTAAAAAAACAGCTCGACGATCTCAATACGCAAATGGAATCCCCGGATTTTTGGAACGATGTAGACCACGCCAATAAAGTCAACCGCGAAGCAACCCCACTAAAAGCAAAGGTCGCCGCCAGCGAAAAGCTGCTCGCCACAATGGACGACCTTGCCGTGCTTATTGAAATGGTGGACGAGGAGCAGGATGACGAGTTGCTGGAAGAACTGAATACCGAGCTTGTGGAAGCGGAGAAGCAGGTAAAGGAATTCCACCTGCAAACGTTGCTTTCCGGCAAATACGATACAAACAACGCCATCATCTCGCTGCACGCGGGCGCAGGCGGCACAGAAGCGCAGGATTGGGCACAGATGCTCATGCGTATGTACACGCGCTGGGCCGAGCGCCACGGCTATGCCGTGAAGGTGCTGGATTTCCTGGACGGCGACGAAGCGGGCGTCAAAAGTGTTACATTGCAGATTTCGGGCGACAATGCCTATGGATACCTGCGCACGGAAAAAGGCGTGCACCGCCTTGTGCGCATCTCGCCTTTTGATTCCAACGCGCGCCGCCACACCTCGTTTGCCTCGCTGGATGTAATGCCGGAGGTTGACGACGCGGACAACGACATAGAAGTAAATCCGGACGATATCCGTGTGGATACCTACCGTTCCTCCGGCGCGGGCGGCCAGCATGTCAATAAAACATCCTCCGCCATCCGCATCACCCACTTCCCCACCGGCATTGTGGTTCAGTGCCAAAACGAGCGCTCCCAATTGCAAAACAGGGAGACAGCCATGCGCATGCTTAAATCCAAGCTGGCGGAAAAACGCGAGGAAGAGCGGATGGCTGAAATGTCCGAGATTAAGGGCGATCAAAAAAGGATTGAATGGGGCAGCCAAATCCGTTCCTATGTCTTCTGCCCTTACACCATGGTAAAAGACCACCGCACCAATGTGGAAACAGGCAACATCAACGCCGTGATGGACGGCGATATCGACGATTTTATCAACGCCGCGCTGATCCAGGGGTTTTAAAGCCCGGCAGCCGTTTATCTTTATTATATCCGCCTGCTGCTTCGCCTATCGAAGCCGGGCGGCTGTTTCTTGACTTGCTTAACAACAACTAAAACCCAAAGGAGCCTTTATGGAAAAGCATTCCACAGGATGCCTTGTTTGCGGTCAGCCGCTTCATTATTTTGACCCTCCGCGAGAGCTAGCGTGCGAATTTTGCGGTGAGCTATTTACTTCCCACGCCGCCTGCAATGCCGGGCATTATGTTTGTGACGCCTGCCACGCACAGCAAGGATTCCAATCTATCACAGAATACGCGTTGCAAACCACAAGCAAAAACCCGGCAGAAATCGCCATCAGCATGATGAAGCTGCCTTACATCAATATGCATGGGCCAGAACACCATTACCTTGTGCCCGCTGCCCTGCTAACCGCATACCACAACGCATCCGGCGATATCGACCTGCGCCGGGCGCTCTCCTCCGCGCTGGAACGCGCCAAAAACCTGCCCGGCGGTATTTGCGGCTTTTGGGGTGGCTGCGGCGCGGGCATTGGCGCGGGCATTTTCACCAGCATTGTCACAAGCGCAACACCGCTTGCCGGGCGGGAATGGCAGCTTTCCAACCTCGCGACATCCGGCGCGCTCGCCTCTATCGCAACACACGGCGGCCCCCGATGCTGCAAACGTGACGCCCTGCTTTCCATACTGTATATGGTTTCCTTTACAAAGGAACACCTAAACGTCCAAATGGAATGTTCCCGGCCTGTGTGCATCTTTTCCCACAAAAACAACGAATGTAAAAAAGAACTCTGCCTTTTCCACCCCAAATACCACGAGGAGGAAATAAAATGAAATTTTCCCTTGCCACTGTTTTTGTCAATAATATGGAGGCCTCCCTTCATTTTTACCATGGGCTTTTGGGCCTGCCCATACAAGCAATGCGCCCCGCCGGCAATGGCGAGCTTGCCATGCTGGGAATGGAAGGCCAGCCGCAGATCGAGCTTATTTTTGACCCACAGCAAACGCAAAACACCTATGCGGGTTTTTCCCTCGGCATAGAGGTGCAGTCGCTGGAGGGCGCCACCGCCCTGCTGGCAAAGGAAGGCCATCCCACCATTCGCGGGCCCATCTGCCCCATGCCGGGTGTGCGCTTTTCCTTTGTGCACGATCCCAACGGCATCACCGTTCAATTGATCGAATATGAATAGCCGGAATCACTTAAAGGTGAATTATTAAAAATATATATTGATTTCATTTTTGTAATACTGTATTATACTAGCAGTAATATGTTATTATGCACACAATTAATAATGACGAGGTGGATTATGGGAACCGTTGCAGAGAAAATCAGAATTGCCATGATCAAGCGGAAAATGTCACTAAAGGATCTTTCCGCGCGGATGGGAACAACACCGCAAAACCTGAGCAATAAGCTGAAGCGTGATAATTTTTCGGAAGACGAAATCCGCAAAATTGCCGCGGCCATGAACGCTTTTGTCAAGATTTCCTTTGTCCTGCACGATACCGGGGAAGAAATGTAACCCATGCTGCAAGACATCGCCCCCCATGTGTTCGACAATTCCTATTCGCCCTCCACACCGGATGGCGGCAGCATCATCCTTTATTTTGAAAATGATACGGTTCTTTTGCACAGGCAAAATGGAGTCGCTTCTTTTCCGCTTTTAAATGACATTCAAAACGCGGTGGAACTAAAAAACAATCTCATTTACCTGTTTTCTATCGACGGGGTTGGTTATTACCTTGCAAACGAAAAGCCGCGCCTGCCCCAAGGCTGGCGCATGGAGCACACCTCCCTATTCCGTTCCACGCAGCCGCCCTATGTTTCCTTTGCGGGCATCACGGCGCTCCAGCTTTACCGCTGGTATCAGGGTAACCAATTTTGCGGGCGATGTGCCGCACCCATGCAGCACGCAGCGGACGAACGCCGTGTTTTTTGCAAGGCGTGCGGCTATGAAGAATATCCCCGCATCGCGCCTGCCGTCATTGTGGGCATCGTGAACGGGGACAAAATTGTACTGACCAAATATGCGGGACGCGCCTATTCATACTACGCGCTGGTTGCGGGTTTTGCAGAGGTTGGCGAATCCATAGAGCAGACCATCCGCCGCGAGGTGTTGGAGGAGGTCGGCCTCCACGTCAAAAATATTCGCTTTTATAAAAGCCAGCCCTGGTCGTTTTCCGATTCCCTGCTGCTTGGTTTTTTTGCGGATCTTGACGGCAGCGATGTCATCCGCCTGGATGAAGACGAGCTCGCCGAGGCCGGCTGGTTTACCCGCGAAGAAGTGGTGCCGGACAGCTCCACCATCAGCCTCACCGCAGAGATGATGCGCGCTTTTCGCGATGGTCACATCAAATAATTTTCCCTCAGGCTTTCCATGTCCGCATCCGAAACCTTTAGGTGCTTTTTGATAAACTCCAACAGCGAACCGCTGTCCTTCTCTGCCATTTCATACACATGCTCCATATACTGCTGCCGTACCACCATGAACTCATTCATAGTCGCCAGCTCCTCTTCCGGTATGCCCTTTGCCCGGGCGGCCTCCACCATTTTACCGTTTGCCTCCGCGCGCATCTCGTTTGTTTTCAGGTAGTCCTTCATAATCTCCTGCCTGTCCACCCCCAGCAATGTCAGTATAATTGCGGCTGCCATGCCCGTCCTGTCCTTGCCAGCAAAGCAATGGAACAGCACCGCCCCCTGCTGCTGCCCACGCACCAACTTTATAAATTCCGCCAGTTTTTTTTGCGACCCGCCATTTTGCATGGTCAGGCCATACACCGTCATCATAAACTGGTGTACGCCCTCCACATTGGTAATCTTTTGCATGGTATCCGTCCCTGGGGTATATTCCGCCATTTCCTCCATCAGGTCAAAATTCACAACCCTAACGCCGGGCAGGTCGTCATCCGGATGCCTGCCGGTCTCTTGCGCAGAACGAAAATCCACAACGGTTTTTAATCCACACTCACCCAGCAGCAGCGCCTTTTCCTGCTTGTCAAGGCCAATCAACTGGCCAGAGCGCAGCAGCCGTCCCGGCTTCACCTGCCTGCCGTCCGTTGTTTTAATACCACCCAAATCCCTAAAATTTTCCGGTTTATTAAATAAACTCTCTTTCATACCTCTATCTCCTCAAACGCATTTTTTCCCTCTTTTGTCAACGTGGGATACAGCACCGCCCAAATACAGCCCAGCCTTGCCTGCGCATCCATCGGCTCTACGCCCTCCATCGGCGGGATGCCGTGCACGCACACCGCAATCAGCGCTTTTATCATTTTACCATACCGCCCCTTGGGCACGTCCGGCTGCATCAGCCCACTTTCCACAAATCGGTGTACCGTTTGCTCCAGCGTATCATAAATATCCCGTATCACGCTCACCTGCGACTGGTACACCGCCGGGCAAACCTGCGCCAACTGTGTGTAATGGCGAAAGTAATACGCGTTTTTTTTATGGCGCTCAAACATGCGGATAAAATAATCATTTAACTCACACAGCGTATCCATTGGCGCTCGTTTTTGGTAATCCTTGCGCGTGCCCAGCACCGCCGCCTCCACCAGGTCTTCCTTGCGCTTATAGTGATAGGTGAGGTTGCCCACGCTAATGCCCAGTTCGCCCGCAATATCGCGCATAGACACCTGGTTATACCCCTGCTCGCCAAACAATTTGATTGCTGTTTCCAATATTTTTGTCTTTATCCCTTTTTTCATGGCCCATTTCCCCGTTGCGGTTTCCCTGGCGGCAATATGCAGCATTTGACGAAAATCACTGTGCGGCACACAATAGCGCGGCACTTTTTTGCGCTGCTGTAAGCAAATACATCGTAAAAATCAACCATTGACATTTTAGCACGATCGTACTATACTGTCAAGCATACCAAACGAACGAATGATAACCAATAAGGGGAAAAATATGAACACGCAAGCTGCTAGCCGGGCAAACCCTCTGGGTACCGAAAAAATAGGAAAGTTGATTTTAAAATACTCTGTTCCCGCCATCATCAGCATGGTGGTCAACGCGCTGTATAATATTGTTGACCAGATTGTGATTGGCCAGGGCGTGGGTATGCTGGGCAACGCTGCCACCAATGTCGCATTCCCGCTCACCACCATCAGCACTGCGCTTGCGCTTTTAATCGGCATTGGCAGCGCGTCCAACTTTAACCTGCGCCAGGGCGAGGGCAAGAGCGAGGAGGCAATGCACTTTGCGGGTGGCGGATATTTGCTGTCCATCACCCTGGGCGCGATTCTTGGTCTGGTTGCTTTTATCTTTCTCGATCCCATGCTGCTGGCCTTTGGCGCCACGGAAAACGTGATGCCCTACGCGCAGCCCTACACAGCCATCATCTGCCTGGGCCTCCCCTTTATGGTGTTTGCCACCGTCGCCAGCCACCTGATCCGCGCGGACGGCAGCCCAAAATACGCCATGGGGTGCGTGCTTGCCGGCGCAATCTTCAATGTCGTGTTCGACCCCATCTTTATGTTTGTCTTTGACATGGGCATAGAGGGCGTGGCATGGGCCACCACGTTTGGGCAAATTTTATCCAGCGCCATTGCGTTTGCTTACCTGTTCCGTTATAAAAACGCTTCGTTTAAGAAAGAACACTTTCGCCTGAAAGGCCGCCTTATCAAGTCAACATTTGCGCTGGGATCTGCCGCCTGCTTCAACCAGCTTGCCATAACCGTGGTGCAAATTGCCCTCAACAATGTGCTGACCTATTATGGTGCAATGTCTATCTACGGCAGCGATATCCCGCTTGCCGCGGTGGGCGTACTCTCCAAGGTCAATATATTGTATATTTCAATTGTCATTGGCGTGGCGCAGGGCTGCCAGCCCATCAACGGGTATAATTACGGCGCAAAGAACTTTGCCCGCGTCAAGCAGACTTACAAAACCGCTGCAATTGCCGTGCTTACCATTGGCGTTATCTCGTTCATCCTTTTCCAGATTTTCCCGCGCCAAATCACCGCCATTTTCGGCACGGGCTCAGAAGAATACTTTAGGTTTGCCGAGCGGTATTTCCGCATCTTTATGTTTGCCACATTTATCAACGGCATACAGCCGCTCACCGCCAATTTCTTTACCTCCATAGGCAAAGCACACAAAGGTATTTTTATTTCACTCACCCGGCAGATACTATTCCTGCTGCCGCTCGTCCTCATCCTTCCCATATTCCTTGGGATCGACGGCGTCATGTACTCCGGCCCTATTGCGGACGGCATCGCAAGCGTGGTAGCCATATTATTTATTTATCGTGAAATGAAGGAAATGACCCGCCTGCAGCAGGCGCTGGGCAATCCCCCCGCGCCCGCCTGATTTTGTTGCATTTCTTGTTTATCTTTGCTATGATGATGGTATATTTCAATAGGCTTGGAATATACCATCTTATTTTATTTGCCGGTTGTTATCCTTAAAAAACAGCCACACCGCATATTCCATCTATGTATACGATAGATGTACCCACCACTCACATACGGAGGTTCCCATATGCTGGAGAGTAAAGACCAATTCAAGGCAGCGTATAAGCAACGGTTTATGTCCCTTTTATCCAAGACAATAAACGAAGCGACGCTTGTGGACAAATATGTTGTGCTTGCCTCCCTCCTCCGGGAGGAAATCAGCACAAAATGGGTTTCCACAAACGATTATTACCTAAAACAGGGAAAACGGCAGGTCTATTATTTCTCGCTGGAATTCCTTGTGGGCCAGTTTTTGGAGCTAAACCTGCAATACCTGGATGCGGAGGACACCTGCCGCGAAGGCCTTGCCGACCTTGGCATCTCCTTGCAAGACCTGATTGAGTGCGAGCCGGACGCAGGCCTGGGCAACGGTGGCCTGGGGCGGCTGGCCGCCTGCTTCCTGGATTCGCTCGCGTCGCTTGGCTACCCGGGGCATGGCTGCGGCATCCGTTATAAATACGGGCTTTTTAAGCAGCAGGTGGTAAACGGGTACCAGGTGGAGCTGCCGGATAACTGGCTGCGACAAAGCAACCCCTGGGAAATCCGCAAACCAGATAAAGCTGTGGTAGTAAAAATGAACGGTAATGTCCGCTCCGAGCTCGATGCAAACGGCCGGCTTACCTATATCCACGAAAACTACCTGCCTGTGCTGGCCGTGCCATATGATATGCCCATACTGGGCAGCCACAACGATACCGTCAACACGCTGCGGCTGTGGAGCGCGGAATCTGTAGATGATTCCTTTGATTTTGCTTCTTTTAGCCGTGGCGACTATACCAGCGCCGTTTCCGGAAAATATTCTGTAGAGGCAATCTCCGAGGTGCTGTATCCAGACGATTCCAACTACACCAACCGCCTGTTGCGGCTAAAGCAGCAATACTTCTTTGTGTCCGCCGGGCTGCAATCCATTGTGCGGCGTTTCCGGCTAAAGCAAAAGGACCTCACGCTGCTGCCCGATTTTATTGTGATACACATCAACGACACGCACCCCGCGCTCGCCGTCCCCGAGCTGATGCGCATATTGATCGACGACGAGGGCTTTGGATGGGATGAAGCGTGGGATATCACCACGCGCATTATCGCCTATACCAACCACACCATTTTGCCCGAAGCGCTGGAAACATGGCCCATCGATATCTTCCGCGAGCTGATGCCGCGCATTTACATGATTGTAGAGGAAATCAACCGACGTTTTGTAGCAGACCTGCACCAGCGCTATCCCGGCCAGGATGAAAAGATCGGCCGTATGTCCGTTATCGCGGATGGCGTGGTAAAAATGGCAAACCTTGCCGTTGTGGGCAGCTTCAGCGTTAACGGCGTTGCCGCCGTGCATTCAGAGCTTTTGCGGAATGTGGTAATGAAGGACCTGTATGAAGTGTTCCCGTGGAAGTTTAACAACAAAACAAACGGCATCACGCACCGCCGCTGGATGATAAAGTCCAACCCCGATATGACGGAGGCAATCACCGATGTCATAGGCGATTCGTGGATCAAAAACCCGTGCGACCTGAGCCTTTTAAAGGAGCACGCGGGCGACCCCGCCATGCACCAGAAGCTAAAGCAAATCAAGCGGCTTGATAAAGAACGGCTGGCAGGATATATCAAAAAACACAACGACATCGACATCGATCCGGATTCTATTTTTGACGTGCAGGTGAAGCGCATCCACGCTTATAAACGGCAGCTTTTAAACGCCATCCATATCCATTACCTATACAACCGCTTGCTGGAAGACCCTGGCATGGATTTTTACCCGCATACCTTTATCTTCGCGGGGAAAGCCGCCCCCAGCTATTATTTTGCCAAAACGATTATTAAATACATCAACGAGCTGGCACAGGTGATAGACAACGACGTACGCGTCCGGGACAAGCTGAAAATCGTATTCCTGGAAAATTACAATGTCGGCCTTGCCGAGCTCATCTTCCCGGCGAGCGATGTGTCCGAGCAAATCTCCACCGCCTCCAAGGAAGCATCGGGGACAAGCAACATGAAATTTATGCTAAACGGCGCCATAACATTGGGAACGGACGACGGCGCAAACATAGAGATCCGCCAGCTTGTGGGCGATGATAATTTTGTACTGTTTGGCCTGAGCGTGGACGAAGTGCTCGATTACTACAAAAACGGAGGCTATAATTCGCGCGCCATTTATGAATCTGACCCACGCGTGCGCCAGGTGCTCGACCAAATCACCGGTGGCAGCTTTTTCCCTTATGTGCCGCGTGAGGATTTTGCCTCTATCTCGCGCGCCCTGCTCGATTACAACGATGAATTCTTTGTGCTAAAGGATTTTGACAGCTATGTAACCGCCCAGCAAAAGATTAACCGCCTGTATCAGCAACCGGACGTGTGGGGAAGCATGTCCATGATGAATATTGCCATGGCCGGCCATTTTTCCGCCGACAATACAATAGAGCAATATGCAAACGAGATTTGGAAGCTGGAAAAATGCCACCCCACACCTTTGGGGTAATTTAGGAGGATTTTAATGTCAAAGCGATACAGCCAGGACCTGCAGGATGTACTTTCCATCATCGAAAGCTGTGAGTATTGCCACGTGGGGCTTACCAGTGGCGGAAAACCCTATGTAATCCCCATGAACTTTGGCTACGAAGTACAAGGAGACAGCATTCTGTTTTACCTGCACAGTGGAAAAAAAGGGCGTAAGCTGGATGCGCTTTTGGAAAACCCGCATGTCTGCGTCCAGCTCGATTGCGGCGTTATGCCCAAAAAAGGCGACGCACCCTGCAGTTTTTCCGTCCATTCACAAAGCGTTATCTGTGAAGGCCGGGGGGAATTGTTGGCAGAGCAAGACAAAGCCGCCGGGCTAGACCATATTATGCAGCACACCACAAAAAAGCAGCCGCCATTCCAATATGGGGAAAAGCAGCTTGCCGCCACCGCGGTCGTTCGCATCACTTGTACCAGTTATTGCGCCAAATGGCAAAATGTTTAAAAAAACATGGAAGCACCCATTGTCAAAAACACAAAAGCTGCTGTGCCGGCATAACGACACCGCAGCTTTTTTCATTCCTACAAATCACTCCACTTGCTCAAACTGGCTGTTCCAGAGCTGAGCGTAAAAGCCGTGCTTTTCCAGCAGCTCTCTGTGGCTGCCCTGCTCCACAATGTTGCCGTCTCGCATCACGAGAATCAGGTCGGCCTCACGTATGGTGGAAAGGCGGTGCGCCACAATAAAGCTGGTTTTGCCCTGCATCATTTTTTGAAACGCTTGTTGTATTTTCTGCTCGGTGCGCGTGTCTATGCTGCTGGTGGCTTCATCCAAAATCAGCATGGGTGGCTGCGTTAGCATAATGCGCGCAATGGCAAGAAGCTGGCGCTGCCCCTCAGAGATAGCCCCCTCCTCGGCAAGAATGGTGTCGTAGCCCTGGGGCAGGCGGCGGATGAAGCTGTGCGCGCCCGCAGCCTTCGCGGCGGCAATGACCTCTTCTTCTGTGGCGCTCTCGTGCCCAAACGCGATGTTTTCTTTTACACTACCCGCAAACAGCCACGTCTCCTGCAATACCATGCCATATAGCGCGCGCATACTGTCCTTGGTGATGGCATGTACGTTTGTTCCGTCGATGGAGATGGTCCCCTTTTGCGGGTCGTAAAAACGCATCAGCAGGTTAATGATTGTTGTTTTGCCACTGCCTGTTGGCCCCACAATTGCAATACGCTGCCCAGAGGCAGCCATCATAGAAAACCCCTCAATCAGCTTCACATCCGGTGTGTAAGAGAATGTGATATCCTTCATTTGCACATTTCCACGCGCGTCTGTCCACACCTGTGCGTTCGCGGGGTCTGGCAGCTCCTCCGGCGTATCCAGCAGCTCAAAAATGCGCCGGGCAGAGGCAAATGCCGTTTGCAGCTCGGCAATAACGCCGGAAATCTCATTAAACGGCTTGGCGTATTGGTTGGCATAGATAAGAAAGCTGGAAAGCTGGCCAATAGAGATGCCGCCGCCAATAGCGGAAAGCGCGCCGAAAATGCCCACGCCCGCGTACACAAGCGCGTTGATAAAGCGTGTGCTAGGGTTGACCAGGGAAGAAAAAAATTGCGATTTCACACCGGATTGATACAACCGGCTGTTGATTTCCTCAAACTGTTCCTGCGCTGCCCTCTCGTGTGAGAAAGCACGCACCACCTTTTGGTTGCCGATCATTTCCTCTGCAAAGCCACTAATCTCCCCGCGTGTTTTCATCTGCTCCCGAAAGGTGCGGAAGGACCGCTTGGCGATGACAGAGGCCAAAAGAAGCGACAGCGGCGTGATGATAATGACCACCAGGGCAATGGAGGGGTTAATTGACAGCATGAAGAGGAGCGTACCCACAATGGTGGCAACACCGGTGAAAAGCTGGGCAAATCCTTGCAGCAGCCCGTCTGCCACCTGGTCGACGTCTGTGGTAATTCTCGCCATGATATCGCCATGTGCGTTGCTGTCAATATAGCTAAGAGGCACGGTTTGCAGCCTGCCAAACACCTCGGTGCGCATACGCTTTACCGTGGCATAGGAAACCTTGTTAGTGAGCAGCGTCATCAGCCACGTCAACAGCGCGCTGGCCGCCGCGGCAAATATGATTTTGACAAGAAGGGGCTGCACAGCGGAAAAATCCACACTGCCCGCGCCGATGATATGATCCACCGCATCGCCAATCAAAACGGGAATCCAAAGCTGCAGCCCCACGCTGGCCGCCGCGCAGAGAAGCGCCAGCACAACAAGCGGCAGGGCTGGCTTCATATAACGCAGGATGCGCAGTAAAACACCAGCATTACGCATGGCCGGCACCTCCCGTCTGTGACAGCACAATTTCACGGTATACCGCGTTTGACTCGAACAATTCATCGTGCGTGCCCCTGCCAGACACCTCTCCGTCGTCCAGCACAATGATACTATCAGCGGTTTTCAGCGCTGCCGCCCGCTGGGATACAAGAATAACCGTCATCCCTTCTTTAAAGCCGCGGAGCGCTTTGCGAAGTGCCGCCTCCGTGGCAAAATCCAGCGCACTCATGCTATCGTCCAATATCAATAACTGCGGCCTCCTTATAAGGGCGCGCGCAATGGCCAGCCGTTGGCGCTGCCCACCCGAGAGATTTTGCCCGTTTTGGCTGAGCCTCATGTTCAGCCCGTCTTTATGCCTGCGTACAAAACCCGCCGCCTGCGCAACCTCCAGCGCCTCCCATATCTGCTCATCCGTCGCGTCTCCATCGCCCCAGCGCATATTTTCGCGCACCGTGCCGGAGAAGAGCACTGCACGCTGCGGCACAATGCCGATGCTGCCCCGCAACTCGTCTAACGGGTAATCCTTCACATTTTCACCGCTCACCAGAACCTCGCCGGCTGTTGCATCATAAAAACGGGGGATGAGATTTATCAATGTTGTTTTTCCCGCGCCCGTGCCGCCAATGATACCTGCCCATTGCCCACGCCCGATTTTGAGTGACACATGCTCCAGCTCACATTCACCTTCTACATAGCGAAAGGAAACATCGCGAAACTCCACAGCAGGAGTGTTCGCATCAAACGGCAGGGGGGTATTCCCGCGATCTATAATGGATGGCTGTGTTTCCAGCACCTCTGTAACCCGCCGTGCCGAAGCACCCGCGCGTGTAAACAGGATCACAAGGTTGGCAACCACAATGAGCGCCAGCAATATCTGCGTCATATAATTGACCAGCGCAATGATGTGCCCCTGCTGCAAATCGCCCGCCATAACGCCCTGCCCTCCAAACCAGAGAATGGCAATGATGCCCGTGTTGACAATCAGGAAGGTCATGGGGTTTAGTAGTGCGGACAGCCTGCCCACACGCACGGATGTTTTTTGCAGTTCGTCGTTGGCTTCTTCAAATTTGTCCTGCTGTTGCCGTTGGCGGGAAAAAGCGCGGATGGGACGCGCGCCCGATAGGGTCTCTCGCGTTAAAAGGGAAACACGGTCCAGCAGCTTTTGCACCAGCGAATAAAAAGGCGTGCTGCGGCTCATGATAAGGTAAAGCGCAAGCGCGATGAGTACAGCCACGGCAAGGAATATGAGGGATAGTTTCATATCGATAGACATTGCCATGATAGTGGCGCCAACAACAAGGAAGGGCGCGCGCACAGCAAGGCGGATGAACATGGCAAGAGCCAGCTGCAGCTGGTTCACATCACTGGTGATGCGCGTAATAAGCGTGGGTGTGCCGAATTTATCCAGCTCTGTATGCGACAGGCTGCCAATGTGGGAGAATAGACTGTTTCGCAGCACTGTGCCAAACCCCTGCGATGCTCTGGCGGCTAGGTATTGGCACACCAACGTGCATGCAAGGCCTATGGCGGAAAGCACAATCATCAGCCCGCCCTTTTGCAGCACATAGCCGCTATCCGCGTTTTTTACGCCGATGTCAATGATGTTTGCCATCACAAGCGGCACAATCAGCTCAAAAATAGCCTCCACCAGCTTAAACACCGGCCCCGAAATCACTTCGCGCCTAAATTGTTTGAGGTAAGGAAACAGCTTCTTCATAAAGATATTATACCATAGCAAAGCCGGGACAAA
>JAJDHD010000043.1 GCA_030266015.1 Christensenellaceae bacterium OttesenSCG-928-K19
TATGATATCGTTTTAGCTGATTACTGTGCTCTTGCGAGCCTACTTTGTTTTCGATGCAGACCAAAAATTTTTCCGTCTCAGATATAGCTAAAATATCAATGTTTTTCCATTCGCGTAATATTCTGAAAGTACTCAAATCCATCAATAGGGTCTTGAAAACATCAATGCTTTCTAAATCATTATTTTCTATAAGTATTTGAATGATGTTACGTAAAACGCTATCACCAAAACCATGTGACTCATTGGGAGAAAGCAGCCATGACAGCATATTACTGTGTCGCAATTCGGCACGAGATATTTTTAACACATCAAAGATGTTGAATTTATCTGCCCATGGTGCTAGTTCGTCAAGATAACTAATGTCATATAAAAAACTTTTCAATGCTTGCTCGTTTGATATATCTTCACCCATCCAGTATTCTCCTCCTCTTAATCAACAAAAATATGAAGAACGAATTGTAACATTCTGTTGGGATGTTTTTCCAGATTTTCCCGTCTCAAAAGTGATTCTTCGCGTGTCAGTATCCAACAATTAATATGCCTTCAAGTTGTGTTTGTATTCTATTGCTAGAATACATCGCATCAAAGAATCTACAGACTTTCTCATAATCTTTCCCATTTCGATAGGTTTTACGTACGGCGATACACAAATAACGCACGTTATACATCATACAGGCTTGGAAAAAATCTTTTAAAAATTGATAGTTCACAACCGCTCTACCCGCTTCCACCTCGAGCACCATTTCATTTTCAGCCCAATAACCATCGGCCTCAAAAGCAAGGTCTTCTTTGCCTTGCTCGCCAAACAGAACAGGAACCCGAATCTTATCCGCTTTAGCCTTGCTTTTTTCAACATCAAATCCAATCGCAAGCAGGTCATTTCGTAGAACGCGGAGCACTTCATCGCTGCTGTACTCAAATGAATCGGAAGAAATACTGGCCTCATTCTTTTGGAAGACATGAAGTAAAGACTGAAACGTTTCAGGTAGCATTCGATTGGTCGGAAAGTATTTCCATTGAATCATAACTTCTTCTTTCTGAAATTTTATAGTAAGAAGCATACAAAATAATTATAAGTACTATATTGGCTATGGTCAAGTTTTGGTCAAGAATGTATGGCTTGGTCAAGGAACATTTGGTTAAGAACGGAAAAGATAACAAGCATAAAAATGCACAATGGAGCATGCTCTGGAATGCGAAGAAATGTTCGGAAACGAAAAATTTGACCCTACGGACCAGAAGGTCGGGAGTTCGAATCTTCTCCGGCACACCAACTGATATAGGGTAAAAGATCTGAACAAAAAAGTTGGAATTATCAGATCCTTACTCTATTTTGTTGCCAAAAATCCTTTGCGTGAGCATATTTCCTAAAATTATCCCAAATATCTGAACGCTCGATTCTTGTTTGCATCTTTCAAACCTCTTCATCTAAAAAGGCTTTCTTCCATCACGCTAGGAGTTTTATAGTTTATCGTCGCATGCGGTCGTTTCTTATTATAGAAAGATATTTGCTCTTTGCCGTTCCTACGCAATCCTCACTCTGTTTGGAATATTCCTCAATATAGCGCCTCTTCCCCGCCATTTTCATTTGCATGGATAAAGCACTGCCAGCATACCATAATCTTCCAATTATAGAATCCATTTTGCTGCCTTTAATAACCGTTATTATACAAATATAAACGCAATGGGCAAGAATATGAGATTTTCAACATAAAGTCATAATTCAGAATTTTTTTATACCGAACAAATTGACAACTATCAATCTGTGCTCTATACTATCCATAGATAAAAGCCTATGTGAGGTGCATATGGAACGCGAGAAAATAGATTACATTGTCACATTAAAAGCACTTGCAGAACCCACAAGGTTGCAAATCGTTCAAATGCTTTCCGACGGGGATCTATGTGCCTGTGTTATCCAAGAGAAATTTGATATTACGCAGCCCACATTATCGCACCACATGAGGATACTGTGCGATAGCAATGTTGTCATTCCCCGCAAAGAAGGAAAGTGGACGTATTATACACAGAATGCCGATATGTTGCAAGCAGTAAGCCAATTTATTAACATCCTCACTATTTCCGACAGAAATCAAGCATCTAACGAGTGAATTTATTTGAGGACAGGATATGCGAAGGCCATTAATTGATCCAAAGAAGTGCAAAAAATGCAAGGTTTGTCAAATTGAGCAAAACTGTACTGAGCATAATATTATTATCCGTGAAGATCCGTCAGCGTCGCCCTGGATAGATTTATATATTTGCCGTGGCTGTATGCGCTGCTTAACGTATTGTCCACACGAGGCCGTGATTAATCTTGTGCAGCCATGCACATCCGCACGCAGAATGAGTTGGTAAAAGAGGAGAACCCCATGAGCAAAGATCATAAATCAGACATCAAAGAATATTACGGAGGGCTTGCCGCGAGAGTATCCGCCGAGAGTAAACAAAACACCTGCTGCAGCAGTGCGTCCGAAAGCGTTTCGTGTTGCTGCCAAACCGATAATCTGTACACGGCTGAATACATAAAAGATGTTCCAGTAGAGGCATTGAATGCATCAATGGGGTGCGCTAATCCCATCTTCCTTGCCAACATCCAAAAAGGTGAAACCGTGCTTGACCTTGGTAGTGGCGGTGGAATCGATGTCCTCATCTCCGCAAAATATACCGGCAAAACGGGTAAAGTCTACGGCCTTGATATGACAGACGAAATGCTGGCTTTGGCAAATGAAAACAAAAAGAAAAGCGGAGCGGGGAATGTTGAATTTTTAAAGGGATACATTGAGGATATCCCACTGGATGACAACATGATAGATGTAGTTACTTCAAACTGCGTGATTAACTTGAGCGAGGATAAAGGCGCTGTTTTGAAAGAGGCATATCGCGTGTTAAAGCCAGGTGGCAGAATTGCGCTTGCTGACGTTGTGGAGCTTAAAGAGGTGCGGGCAGACCTACGGGAAAACGCACAGCTATGGGTGGGCTGCATTTCCGGCGCATTAAGCATTGAGGATTATACGCAAAAGTTGAAGGATGCAGGTTTCAAGGACATTGATATACAGGTAGTAGAGAAATACACAACGGATTTCCTGAAAAGCTTTGCGGAATCCAACAACTTTGAATTTAACCTTTCCGAAAGTGACATAGCAAATCTGGATAACGCCTTTGCAAGCGCATATGTGAAAGCAAGCAAATAATCTGAAAGAGAGGCTGTCGATTTGGGTATCTATCTGGATAACAGCGCGACATCGTTTCCAAAGCCCGATTGTGTTTACAGTGCAATCAATGACTTTATGCGAAATAACGGAGCAAGTCCGGGGCGTGGAACCTATCAGAGCGCCATGCAATCGGATCAGCTTGTCTATGAAACGCGGAAGTCATTGACAAAGCTTTTCAATATAAACAGGCCGGGCGAAATTGTGTTTACCGCAAACGCCACAGAGTCTATCAACATAATACTAAAAGGATATTTGCAGCAGGGTGATACTGTATTAACCTCCAATATGGAGCACAATGCTTTATGGCGTCCGCTGAAAGCTCTGGAAAGAGACCGCGGCATTAAGATTCTTCAATTTCATTGTGATACGACTGGCGCGGTTGATTTGCAGGAGGTAGCATCTTTACTTAGCAAAAAACCAAAACTCCTTGCCACCTTGCATGGCTCAAATGTATTAGGCTCGGTAATGCCAATAAAGGAAATGGCAGCGCTGGCGCATGAGAATGGCGCACTGGTGCTTGTGGATGCGGCTCAGACAGCAGGCGTATATCCTATTGACGTAAAAGCAATGGGGATTGACTTGCTCGCCTTTACCGGCCACAAAGGATTGCTTGGGCCAACAGGCACAGGCGGCTTTTATGTTCGCGAAGGGATCGCCCTCAACACTCTAAAAGAAGGTGGTACAGGGAGCATGGCAAAGTCACCCTATCAACCGACAAAACCACCTGATAGATTTGAGGCCGGTACAATGAATATATTTGGAATCGCGGGGCTGCATGCTGCAATCCCATTTCTTTTGGATATCGGCATTGATACCATAAGACAACACGAAACAGAACTTATGTCAATATTGCTGGATGGGGTTACTTCCATACCAGCGGTTACTTTGTATGGTACCGATGTTCCAGAACAAAGGCTGGGGCTATTCTCTTTCAATGTAGACAACATGAGTGCCTATGATGTAGCAAATAAGCTGGACAAAAAGTATGGCATTATAGTTAGGGCTGGCCTACACTGTACGCCACAAGCTCATGAATTGCTCGGAACGCAAGACGTTGGAACGGTCAGAATCAGCACAGGATGGTTCAACACAGCGGAAGAGATGAAAGCAGTTAATACTGCAATAAAAGACATCATAGCGAAAGGTTAGAGTTATGTTAGTTAATGATATTACGATTGTAGAGATATCTCCCTGCCTTGCCGACGAAACAAAATTTAAGGCAATCACGATGACCGACAACGATTTGACAGACATATTACCCTATATGAATACTGCTTTGGAAAATCCAAACTATCAGGCAAATTCACAATCACTTGTATTCAAAGAGGGTATTGTCGGCTTCACACTTAAAGGCAACCAAATAAATATTACCCGTTTTGTAAATAAAACTGAATTACTGGAGCTTTTAGATTGGGTAAAAGAGTTGGTCAACGCGATTGACGAATCTAAGGATAGCATCACGCCAAACTATAAAAGTAAAACCATTGTTCCGACATTAACTATATATAATATGCTACCCAAAACCAACTGCAAGGAGTGCGGTGAATCGACCTGCATGGCGTTTGCCGCAAAACTCAATAAGTTTGACGCGGAAATCGGGGATTGTCCGCAACTACTGAAAACGGAAAATACAGCTTTGAAGGAAAAACTGGAAAAGGCTTTTGAATGAGGTGCATGTATGTCTGTTAATTGTATGGAATGCGGTTTTCAATATTCGGAGGATAATAAGGATCTATGCTATCAAACAAAAAAAGAAATTGTGACTCCTAAACGAGATGATTGCCGCACATACATAGCAAGGAAGTATGATGGGAATGAGCCTTTCACGCCAGCCCAGCATATGCTTTTATTCGAAGACGAGCAAATGAAAAAAGGAATGACATCTATGCAGGGATTGCGTTTCAAATAACCTCTAGAAAACATATTGACAATCATGAATGTAAGGAATACAATATTTATACATTGATACATGTCGATTTAATAACAGGATAGGCGAAAAAATGAATTACGCACTGCAAGCAAGGATGTTTAAAGCATTCTGTGATGAAAACCGACTCCAGATTATAGACCTGATTTCCGATGGTGAAACGTGTTCCTGTGTTCTGTTGGAAAAGCTGGAAATCTCACAACCCACCCTATCGCACCATATGAAGATACTTTGCGATAGTGGAATGGTCATTTCAAGGCGAGATAGCAAATGGATATATTATACGCTCAACCAAGAGCGGTTTGATGAGGCAAAAGCCTTTTTAGATGCTCTGACGACAGCCAGCGGAGAACCACCAAAGAAATGTGTTAACACATAAACAAAGCCATCAATCAAGATGGCTTAAAATAAAAACAAAGTATAGATAAATGTAAATATATAAATATGACATGGCAAAGCGAGGGCATACAGGACTATGGAAAAAACAAAGAAAATACAGGGGATAGGTTTTTTTGAAAAATATCTTACAGTTTGGGTTATCATCTGTATGGTTGTGGGTGTGCTGATTGGCAAATTCGCACCGCAGATTCCTGCGCTTCTGAACAGATTTGAGTACGCTAACGTATCCATACCGATTGCGGTCCTTATCTGGATCATGATATACCCTATGATGCTCAAGGTGGATTTCCAAAGTGTCAAATATGTGGGCAAGAATCCTAAAGGATTGTTTGTCACATGGATCACGAACTGGCTGATCAAGCCATTTACAATGTTCGGTATCGCGTCGTTATTCTTCTATGTGATCTTCAGGGAGCTAATCCCACCGGAACTGGCAAAGGACTACCTTGCAGGCGCAGTGCTGCTGGGTGCAGCCCCCTGCACGGCAATGGTATTCGTCTGGAGCACGCTGACCAAAGGAAATCCAGCATATACGGTGGTACAGGTGGCAACCAATGACTTAATAATTCTGTTCGCATTTGTGCCTATTGTTAAGTTCCTGCTGGGCATAAGCAATGTGGAAGTACCATGGGATACTCTGTTCCTTTCCGTACTGCTGTTTGTAGTGATTCCCTTGACAGCGGGAATACTTACCCGCGTATTCATGGTGAAGAAAAAAGGGCAGGAATATTTTGATAAGAAGTTTGTACCAAAATTCAACAATGTAACGGTAGTAGGTCTGCTGCTAACGCTGATATTGATCTTCTCGTTCCAAGGGAATGTCATACTGGAAAATCCGCTACACATCCTGTTGATCGCTGTGCCGCTAGTGATACAAACGTTCCTAATCTTCTTTATCGCTTACTTTACCTGCAAAGCGCTGAAGCTCCCGCACGATATAGCTGCTCCGGCAGGCATGATTGGGGCGTCCAACTTCTTTGAGTTAGCCGTAGCGGTAGCGATAGCGTTATTTGGCGCATCTTCCCCTGTGGCGCTGGCAACAATTGTTGGTGTACTGGTAGAAGTTCCGGTCATGCTAATATTGGTAAAAATCGCAAATAGTACAACTCACTGGTTCCCACAAAGGAGTCTTGACCAGAATACACTAAACAAAATCGAAAGGAAGATATCGTGATGATTAACACGCAAGTGTTTTTTGCCAATAGTTGAGCATGTGTTCGGAATAATAACACACCAGTTGTCAACAAGACATACCGGTAAAACTGCTTTATTTAAACTGGCAACATGATATTTCGACAGTCATATCCGTATACTTTAGTCTTTGTTTGTTCTGGACCGCCTCAGCAGCCTTCCTCCACACAGACAGGCAAAAGACAGCACACCCAAAACAATCCACAAAATGACGTCACTATTATCTCCTGTTTGAGGGGATCCGGTTTTTCCGGATGGCTGTGGCTTTGATTCCTCTCCTCCACCTGGCATAGGATCTGATGCATCGGGAGCTGAATCGGACGCGGTATTTTTGCTGTATTGTGCTGTAACAACGATATCAGCATTCACATTGGTATAGCTACTATCCCATCCAGTAAAGGTGTAATCACTCCGAGAGGGGGTGTTTGGCGGCGTCGCATTTTCTCCGTGAGAGACCGTCTCCGTTTTCAAAACCTGCCCATCCCAGTCTACGAACTGTACAATATGAGTGTTGGATGCCCATTGCGCAACCAACGTAATCTGCATCTCGGTATCTTCTGATGCCAACATACCGTAGCTAGTCGCAGATGTTACTTCTATTGAAGTGCCCTGCAACACCCATTTTTCGAAAATGTAATCATCTTTTGTCGGCGGAGGCGGCAACAGGCCTGTGTCTATCCAGCTTAGATTTGTTCGGTCAACAATCGCTCCCGATGTTGCCCCGTTTTCATCATAACAAACCCTGTACCCCGTTTTTGGCTTCCACTGCGCCTGCAGTGTGATAAACAGATTGCTATCGTTCGTCGCCAGTACGCTGTAGGTGTCGGTGCTCTGAACATCGATACCATTGTCATTTTGAATAACATTCCACCCTAAAAAGATATACCCGTTGCGCACAGGGTTGACAGCAGGCAGCAAACCGCTGTCCGTCCATTTTACGCCGGTTCTATTAGGCGTTGGTGAAGGCGTGCCATCGTTATAGTCATAGCGCACCTCGAAATTCGATTTCTCAACCCACCTGGCCACCAGTGTAATGGAAGTATTGGTATCATTTGCGGCTAAATCACCATAGGTGGCGGAAGCTTGCACGTTCGTTTCACTGCCATTGCTAGAGACATCCCAGCCGGCAAAAGTATAGCCGATGCGGATGGGTTGCGCCGGAAGCAGGTTATCATCCGTCCATCTCACCCCTGTTCTGGGCGGAATTGTACCTGATGTTGCCCCATTCTCATTAAACGTGACGCTGTAACCCGTTTTGGGAGTCCACTGTGCTTGTAATGTTATCGATGATGTGGAATCACTCGATGCTAATACCCCATAGGAAGCACTGCCTTGTACATTGGTTCCGCTGCCATATTTTGATACATTCCACCCTGTGAAGGTATAGCCGGTACGCACAGACTCTGTCAACGGCAGCAGACCTGTCTCCGTCCAGCGCACATTAGTTCTATCGGATATCGCACTAGAGGTGGCTCCATTCATGTCATAGCAAACTGTATAATCACTGTTCTCGTCCCACTGGGCATACAGGGTGATAACCGGAACATCACTGGAGGCAAGGCCGCCATATGTGGAAGTTGTGGAAACCGGAACTCCGCCAAATGACCAATGGCGGAAGGTATAGCCGGTGCGGCTGGTGCTTTCCACCGGCAGAACGAGGCCGCTCCAGCTAATGCCTGTTCGCGTGGTAACATCTGAGCCACCATTCGCGTTGAACTGAATTTTGTAGCCGGTTTTTGGTGCCCAAACCGCGTCCAACCGAACAGTCGTAACCGTATCATCCTGAATTTTGTCCTGCAGCAGTGTTGCCAAGGTGTTGGAATCGTTCAACGTATAGCTTCCACCATAGCGCCAACCTTGGAAGGTATATCCGACACGGCCGGGCTGCGAAGGCAGCATAGATGCATAAGACGCCGTGAAAGGGACGCCTGTTTTTGTGTCATGTAGCGTATTTTGTGAATAGAAGGCAACGTTATAGCGGTTCTCCCGGAAGAGAGCCGAAAGGGTGAGCGTGTTGCCGACATTATCGAGCGGGTTCAGAGACTCTACACTCGTTGCCGTGTCGGCGGTAAGGGTTGTTGCCCCGTAGAGCCAGCCGTCAAATGTATACCCAAATTTCGTAAGGTTTTGCGGGTTAACAACATCATCCCACTTAACACCAGTTTGCTGGTCAAGCGGCGCGCTGCCGCCCACATTTGCACCGCTGGTTCCTCCATACTGGATGGTGTAGCTTTTGGGTGTCCAATGGGCATATAGTGTCAGCGCGGGTGCCGAACCCGCCAAGTTATCGTACGTTTTGCTGTTGTTTGTCACGGAAGTTCCGCCAGAGGACGCCGTGTACCAGCCGTCAAAAACATAGCCGGGGCGGGCGGGTGTAGCACCTGCGGGAACCATATCGGAAGAACTGGTCAAGCCCTCATCGTTCACCGGTGTTCCGCCGGCACTGTTGTACTGTACCAGATAGCTGGCAGCTTCCCATATTGCCACCAGCTTGATTTTCATATTGCTGTCGGAAACCGCAAGTCCGCCATAGGTGTCGGCGCTTGAAACAGCCGCCCCCGCGCTTGTACCAAGCCTCCAGCCGGCGAAAGCATGATCTGGGCGGGTTGGATTTACCCCCGGAACAACACCCTCATCCCATGCTACCAAAGCGGTGGGTGCAACTGTGGAACTGCCGCCGTTGCAGTCATATTCCACCGTGTAGCCGGTCTTCGCCGTCCACTGGGCACTGAGAGTAATAGACGAAAGCTCGCTTATTGCCAAGTCCGCGTAGGTATCGGACGAATCGACCCGCACGCCATTATAGGTCCATCCGTCAAAAACATACCCAACCCTAGTGGGATCAGCCACGGGGAGCACCTTGGCTGTCCAGCCTATCGTGGCACCATCGTTTGGAGTAACACTGTCGTTATAATCATATACAACCGAAAAACTTTTCTCGGACCATATAGCATATAGGGTAATGTCCGTACCAAGATTAAAGGGGTTGGTGTTTATTACAGCCTGGGTGCCCTGAAGGTTTCGGCTCCAGCGCACAAAAGAATAACCAATTCTTGTGGGCACAGGCAAATTCCCGCCGGTGCCATAGGTGGTGTTGTGTGCCAGGGACTTGCCGGGCACATCATTCCCCCCAGTAGCGCCACGGTAATCGTAGGTAATATAATAGGTGCCGACCTCCCACTGGGCATACAGGGTAGTGTCCTCTGTAATCACCAGGTTTTCGCCTGGCAGATAGGTATCGCCATTACCGTTCCCTTGTGTATTCCACCCTGTGAACCGATAACCCGTACGCGTCATGTTGTCCGGCTTTTTGCTTACGACAACCGTTGTTTTTGGCCCATACTCCACAGGCTGCGGCACATTGGCTGCCGTACCGCCATTTGCGTTATAGCTGAGGGTATAAAATGTTCCCATAGGAGCGTTAATGATGTAATCACTGCCAAGCGCAGTAAAGCTGGCAGTAGCCGTGAGTCCCTTCGGGCTCGGCGTCACATCACCACCGGCAATGTTCAACCGAAGTGGCGAGGCAGTATTCGTCACTGCGAAGGTCATATCCACCGTGCCGTCCCGGACTGTGACAAATTCATAGCATCCCAAGGCATCGGTCACAACCGACTCCACCCGACCGAATACATCCACCAACGTAATACGAATACCGGCAACTCCTGTCTCGCCGCTATCCAAAATTCCGTTGGCGTTGGTGTCCTCAAACGCACGGCCTGTAATGGTGCTGCCTGCTACCCCCACCGCCACATAGTCGCCGTTTTTCTGATATGTTGTGTTCGATGAACTGTCTTCATAAAAAAAGGCGTTTTTCCAGATGTCTTCATCACCTGCTTCTCCCTCAGTAACGTCCACATCAAAGAGCAGCTCTGCATCCGATTTTCCCGGGAGGTTAGCGCAGGTTAGCAGGATAGCATTCGCTTCGTCCGGCTGCACCGCACCAAAACCGGCAAGTTCGTTGTACAGGGCATTCAGCGTGTCATATCCCTTGTCCAGCTTGATGTAGGTGGCCACAAAGTCGTTTGTAACCAAAGACGCTTCATCTGGTGAAAGCTGTATACTGAATTCGGATGCACCGTCCATAAAGACATTCCCTAGATCCAAATCTTTATGGGCGATGGGAACAATGATCGACACATCACGTGCAGGCACCGCACCGGTATTGCTCACGGTAACTCGCAGCTGCCCGCCGCTGTCCGCTCCCATCAGTAGCGCAATGCTGTTTGGATTGGATTTATCGTAGGTATACCAGTTCTGTGGTACCGGCTTGCCTGCCACCTTGGTAACCGAAACTGCGTTGTATACCTCCACCTCATCAACCTGTTGCAGGCTGAAGTATTCCCTGTGGCGGTTAATGGCAGACAGGGGCTTCCCGCCGTTGATGCCATAGCTATCAGTTGTGACCTGATTGACATTCCTGTTGTCGAAATTGTTTACATATGGAAGCGCTGTCATATTGCTCGCAGCAGTTATCTTGATGAGATCCGCGATATCGTACCGCTTGGTCGTCAGGTTCTTTGAGGTTGTCAGCGGGATAGAATACTGGATCACGTACTGGAAACCATCCTCGCTATATTGGCCAATCATCAGCCCCTTGGGAAAGGAAATTTTGTAGATACTGACACCATCCCCAGTGGTGTTGAGATAGCTGACATTGGTGACGGTATAGGCTAACGTTTGTGAAAAGCCGGTATCCAACTGATTTCTTATTCCGTAGCGGCGCAGGGTAAGGCGCAGCAGGCTTTCATCAAAACCAATACCCTGAGGCAAGGTAAGGTATAGAACCGGGTCTACAATGATGTTGGTGGTCCCGCGCTCTGTCGTGTTTGTGTAGCAGGTAAATGCCACATTGTATACCCTGGCTATTCCGCCGACAGTCACTTTTTGCCCCGCACTGACCGGACGGCTCGTATTGCTGGTGGAATCGGCTCCATCCAGGGTGGGGAGCACGACTTCAAACGCACTACGATTAGCGCTTGTAGAGGTAACCGAGGAGGTGACCGCTAAAAAGCCGTTTGGCTCATTCCGGAATGCGGGATTTGTGTTGTATAGCTTGTAGCTGTGGGTAACCACCGTGCCGACATCCGTGGTAGTGAAATATCCATAGGCACCCGCGGCACAGCGGTCAAAAGTGGTTCCCGGGGTCCAGTTGGAAGACAAGTAGCCCTTCGGCAGCTTGCCAATGTCCGCAACAACATTGGTGAAGGAAACAAGGCCGGAGCCATCCTCCACATCGCTGAGCAATATGCGCAGCCCACTGACGTTTGCGTTGGTTGTATTGCGGATGATACCCAGGGCGGCAATCTGGGCTGGTGTCAGGTCAATCGTGACAATTTCTCCGCTTGCATTTTTGGCCGATACAGTGATCTTCGTCGGCAGGGCTGCGATATCGCAAGGGATGGTGATGATATTCATGTTCGCAGCGGCACCCGTAATATTATAGCTCGCCTCATACGTTTTTTCATAGGGGGTAGAATAGCTCGTATTCTTATTGCGAACAAGCACACTGCCCATATAGGCACTGTAAGGTATCCCTTCACCAAGGTCCAGTGTAGTGTTATACATCTGCCGGTTCAAATCATTCGGTGATGTGAACTGGGTCTCGTCCCCTTCCGCGCTGAGCATATGGTAGGTTACAGCATCAATGCCCGCAATCGTAATAGGGAGCTGTTGATCCATAATGGTCACGGTACCGCCCAAAATTTTCGCCGCAAACTGGGCGCCGGTAAAGGAGGACGGAATACCAAACTCCAGATAAAGCGGTAGACCGCCGCCGACGTTTTTAAAACCGCCTGTAATTGTGAAAGTGATAATTTTGTTGCCGCCGGATGGCGCACCTACCGAAGCAGACACATAACCATAGGATGTGTGGTGCTTCTGCCAGTTGGTAGCAAGCCCATAGTTTGCAAGGTTGATATTCTCTGGCACCTGCACCCGAATCTCCACCTTGTCGAACAAAGCAGCTGTCTGTTTTGCAGGTGGTATGGCATTCCCGAGATAGTACAGGGTGGTGGTTGCTGTGTTTGCACCCACTGTTCCGGTGAGGTCTGCGCTGCCAAACCAGGAACGGAGCGTGTTTTTCGGGGCAACTGTAATGTCGACACTCTCTTCGTCATATCCCGGCACAGTTTGAAATTGACTAGAGCCGTCCAGCTTGCCCAGCCTAAATGAAAAAGCGTCGCTAATAGCATTGCCGGCATACAGTGCATCGTCAATTTTAAATCCATAATCGAAAGCAATCCCAGCCCCATCTAAAATGTTGCTTTTCATGCCATATACCATAGTGCCGTCCTTTAGCGCATAGGTGGCCCTTTTGTTGTCGAGAATGGCATTACTCTCAGAAGAATAGCCGTATTTGGGGTCAGGATAGTCGGTATAGCTTACTAGTCTGTCGAAAAAGCTGTTCCCTATACTGCCCACCGTGAAGGTACCGTCCAGCGGGGTAACCATGGCCAGCCCGTTTGTGGTTTGGTCGGCCTTATCGCCAAAACGAACCTGCATTGCGTCTACACCCGCCGGTTTATTGAACCCTGCATAAAGAAAATAAATTACATCAGGCTCCAGCGTGGCATTATACAGCGGGCTGGATGTGTCGAGCAAGTCGCTGACCAGCGTGGCTGTTCCGGGGCTGGATGCGTATCCCGCATCTTTGTATACCCGAAGGACGCTAAACGACGTACCAAGCGCCATCGGCATGATGCTGGCGGGTTCCTGCACTGTAACCGTTACCGCGGGCATGGTCACGCCCTCAGCGAGAATGTAACCCCCTTCGCCGAGAGTGGCGGTAAATATGTAATCCCCTGGCGTATCTTTGTCATACCCTTCGGCAGTCCAGCCCACGGAAACTTCAGCAGGAATTCCCGCACCATTGCCAAAACCGACACCAGCCCCGTGGCCTTCGGCGTCACTAGGCTCAACCACACCCTGGGCAGACGATTTTTCGACATCGGATTCCGGCACAACACCACTACTGTCTGGATCACTTGCAGCCGGGGAAACCGAAGCCTGTTCTCTGTCATTCTTATTCTCAGCTATTATGAAGATGCCCACCGTGCTCGGCATGTATTCTGATATGACTTCACTTGCCGTCAAACCAGCAGGCACAGTAACATTATCTAGTTCAGTGAACCGGGCGATTACTTTATCAGCATGTATAGACAATTCGGTAGCTCGTGCCACTGTAGAGAAAAGAGTAGACAATAACAGGATGATGGCAATAACCATCACCGCAAAGCCTCTTCCTCTTCGTCTCCCCCCGAACATATTCCGCCTCCATTTAATGCTTATTATATTATAGTCCATTTTTGATGATTGTCAAAAATGGTAATGGAGGTTTGCTGCACTATCCTGTCCTGCTTCGAGCAAAGCTTTGGTGTAGATATCCAATGTTACATAGCTTTGCGAATGGCCAAAACATCTTGATGTGGTGGCAATAACGGTGAGGTTATAAATACGCTGTGTCACATTGGTATGCCCGGCACAATCTGGAGTTTTATATCACCTGCTAGTGTGCAACATAAAGAAAGACGGCTGGTTTGCCCGGCCGCCTTTATCTTTTTGATATATCAGGTGCTTTTACCTTTTTGCTATTGTTGCTTTCTCTTTTTGCGCCTATATGCCACCACACCCATGATTGACACGCCCGCTATCATGCAAAGCGCAATATACAAGCTCATGTTTGCCGCGTCACCCGTTTTAGGGCTGGTGCCATCGCGCGTGACCCCGGCGCCTGTTGCCGATTTGAATGTTACATGTATCGTGCTGTTTTTGCTCACCGCCTCAAAGGTGTAGCTATTATTCACTGGAGTCACTGCCACGCCGTCCACCGTCACCGTGTCCACCACATAGCCCGCATCCGGCGTAAAGTCAAACGTCTGGTTGTGGGTTTCCGTCACCTGCACATCACCGGAGGGGGTGATGGTGCCGTGGTCGCCTGCCGTTGCCTTGATGGTGAACAAGCCAAGTACGAGCACATGCAGCGGGGTACTCGCCTTGCCGCCATTGGCAAAGTAAACATCCATTGTATAGGTGTCGTTTTTAAGCGTTTGCAAATATGCCGGGGTCAGCGTAATGACCGTGCTGCCCTCTTTGTGGGTATAGTCCGTGCCCTCTTTGAGCAGCTTCTTATTCACTTCTACGTAGCCGCCGTTTGCAAAGTGCTTGTATGGCGCGTCTATCGTGCACGAAGCGGGAATGGTATTGTCTCTCACCTCCTGGAAATTCACAATAACATCGTAGATGCTGGACACGGTTACGTCAATCGGCACCAAGCCGGTGTTGCCCTGGCCGTTATCGTAGCGCACGCCATTTTTGCTCGCCGAGGCCTCCCACTGGGCGGCCACGGTATATGGGAACACTGCAAGGTCTTCATCTGTGCCGGGAATATATTGCTTTTGTCCGGGCGTTGCCCACGCCACCACCATACCGTTATCGGTAGGAGCATTTGGAACAACATCCGTCAAAACTGTACCCCTGCCCAGCGCCAGACCGTCCGTTACGTTCGCGCTGCCCGTTCCCGTATACGCAATTGCCGGACCTGCTGTGTTTGCAATATAGCCGCCAGCCAGCTCAAAACCGCCATTGCCAGTGACAGGCACCAACGCGCCCGCAGTGTTGCCCAGATAGCTTGCTTTCCACTTGATTGTTTGGCCGGGATTAACCCTCATCGGGAAGGCCGCAGCCCCTGCCATTGCCCCCTCTACCGTCACCGTTTGGGGAGTATTCGGATTTCCCGAAACATCCAGCACACTATTGCCGTTTGCCCACGAAAGAGCCGCGCCGCCCAGCTTTAGCGTGCCCGTGGCATCCTGAAACATCACGGCTGGGCCGTTGGTAGATATAATGTTGCCGCCCACCGCGTCCACAGTGCCAGAATTTTTGATAAAAATGGCTGTGATGTTGCCCGTTACGCTGCCGCTCTCTACGGTTACGCTACCGCCGCGGCTCTCTATGCCCGCGCTGCCGCCCGTTACCTCTATACTGCCTGTGACTGCATCATTTATTATACCCATGCTGTTGCCCGAAACGCTGCCGCCGTCCGAGATATTGACAGCACAATTCGCTCCACGCACATCAACGGCACTGCCGCCAGCGGTGACAGTCGCGCTGCCCGAGATATCCACGATGCCGTTCGCCCCCGTTGCGGTGATCGCGTTGCCCGTCGCCGTAACGGAGCCACCCGCCAGCGTTATTTCGGTTCCCGGCCTTTGCATAATTATGCTTCCACCTGAAATGACGCCGTCCGTCATGTTTATCTTTTGGTTTTCGCCGTTGCTAACTATTGTGTGGCCGCCTACGCCTTTCACCGTGCCGCCCGTCACTTTCACGCTGCTCCCGTCCGAGTCCATCCCTATGGTGCTCCCACCGCCCGTGTTTTCCACCGTGCCACCCTTCACCTCAAATGTGCCCGCACCCACCAGGTCTATCAGGTGGGTGAGTTCCGCGCCCTTCCATGTGGCCTGCCATATCACCGTCACACCCGCGGGGATATCCAAGCTCAGTCTAGCGTTAGCATCTGTCTTCTCGCCGGTTACCGTTACCGTGCCGCCAGGCACGCAGTCGTTGTCAAGTATATCTTGTATGTCACTTTCTATATTCGTAACCGTATCGGGGGAATCAAGGGAGTAAGTATAGTCTGTCGCCGCCAATATGCCTATGCCGCCCTGCGCGGCAATTTGCGCCACCTCCACCGTTACGGTAACGGCAGGCAGCGTTATGCCGCTTGCCAACGTATATTTTTCCTTTGGCAGCGAGGGGGTGAAAACATATTCGCCCGCCGTTTCTCCGTCATATCCATCGCACGCCCACACAGCGCCCCCAAGCTCTGCGCCACCATTGTGCAGCACCGGGAAGGGAATGTCTTCTTTTGCTGTGCCAAACGGCACGGTTATTTCATCTTCCGCAAGCGCGTCTATGCCCGCAACTTCTGTGGGCTGTTGCTGCTCTTCCACCTTCACCGTCAGGCCTGGCAGCAAAACGCCGCCTGCCAGCTTGTAGGCCGCTTCATCCGTTAGCGTTACCGCAAAGGTATATGTGCCGGGCGCATCCTTGTCCCACGCGTCACACGCCCATGCCACGGGTACGTTGTATTCCGCGCCTTGCGCGTCGTACCCCTGCATGGAAGGAAATGTCAGCATCCCTCAACGGCTCATCTGTTGTTTGTTGTGCAAACAAGATGTTTCGGCTATAAAACCAAGCACCCCCCAACTTTGTATTTATGTAGCAAAAAGCTTCCTTTTTGGTGTTAAAAATGCTATACTTTTTTGTATGCACTATAGCATAAACAAGGGTGGAACCAAAAATTGGAATATGATATTACAACAGAAGATGGTTTTTCGGCATTTTATGAAGCCTATTATTCGCGCGTATACAACCATATCTACTATCGGCTGCTCTCCCGAGAAGATACAGAAGATACCGTCAGCGAAATTTTCATGAAGATTGCGCGCAACGCGCATGGATTTGACCGCGCAAAATCATCTTTAAACACTTGGGTATGGAACATCACAAAAAACGTATTGATTGACTTTTTCCGCAAGAAAAAAGCCCTTGTTCTTGTGGATCCGCAGGATATGGAGGGCTATGGCCCGCGTGTTGATTTTGACGACGAATATGAGAAAATTGTCTCTCCAAAACGAAAAGCCGTCTACCTCCTTTTGCAGGAGCTGCCAGAGCGAAGCCGCCAGGTGGTTTATTACAAGTTTTTTGAGGAACGCACCAACAGGGAAATCGCTCAACTGTTGGATATGAACGACAGCACTGTGGGAACCGTTATTTCACGCGCGCTTGCAAAATTAAAAAGCATCGCTCCCACTGATTTGCGAGGATAACAATATGGACAAGCATGAGAAAAAAAAGCTGTTTCGGAACGAATCTTTGGAATCCGTCAGTTCTCCCGCCAAACTGGATGAGTATATTAAAATAACACACCCCGGCATATGGGTTACCGTATTGGGCTGCATTGCGCTCTTGGTGGCGGTCATTGTCTGGCTGGCTACAGGTATGATTCCCGAAACAATCACTGTAAAGGGCGTGGTTTTCCCCAAAAGCGGCACAACCTCAATTGTTGCGCCAGCGGGTGGAATGATTAACGACCTCCGCATAGAGGTTGGCGACTCCATTTTCCCTCACCAAATCGTCGCGGTTATCCCACAAACCAATATCGTTGCGCAAATAGAAGAAGAAACCGCAAAAGAAAACCCTGACGAGGATACCATAACCGCATTACAGCACAATTACGAAACCTATTCTGTACTCCGCTCCGAGATATACGGCACTGTGCTGTCCGTTCTTCCCCTAAATTCCATTGTGGGCGAATCTGAACCCATCGCAGTTATCGCGCGCTCTACCAGCGGGTCAAGTGAATATTCCGTTACATGCTACGTGGATGCCGATACCGCCAGAAGACTTCGCACAGGAATGGAGGTACAGGTTTCCCCTTCGTTTGCCCCGCGCGAGGAATATGGCTATATGTATGGGCGAATTACATCTATTGGCGCATATCCAATAACATATAGCGAGGCTGTTGAGGCTACCGGAAACGTGGGGATG
>JAJDHD010000044.1 GCA_030266015.1 Christensenellaceae bacterium OttesenSCG-928-K19
TGAACGACCGCCCGTGCCGCCGTGTCGTTATCTATACAAAAATCTATGGTGTCTATCTCCGGGTGCATCCGAAGATACATATGGATGGGGTCTTTCGCCAGGCTTCCCAGAGCTTTATAATGGCGGTCATTCCAAACCACGCCATCCTCCAAATCCAGTGTCATCGCGCTCATTGCGTCAATGGCGCTCTCGAACACACGCAGCACTGTGCTATCCGTCTCAGGTGTGAACGACCATGAGAACACCTTTTTACTCCCGGCTACATCACCCTTAAACGGCGTGTCCACCTTTGTGTTGGTGCCGCGCAGGGCAGCATGGCATGCTTTGTTTTTGAGGTCGTACCCTACGAAAACACAGTTATGCCGCTGGTCTTCGTAGAGGGAGTTGTTTTTGAGCATATGCTTGATGATGTCTGGATGAATACAGCGCGTCTTTGCCAGATAAGCAAAAACACACCGGTTATCGGCGTGTCTTGGTGGTAGTTGGAATGTCTTTTTACTATCCGGTTTTGGATTTGTCTGCGGTATGGGTGGCGCTGCGGTCTGTGGCGGTTCGGCGCTAGTAACTGGCGGTGCAGCCTGTTGCTGCGGTGGCGGTTGCCTGGTCGAATCTATCTTCCGCGACATCGGCGGCTGTCTGTGTACGCTTTTACCCGCAAACGAATTCAGCTTATTCTTTATGCTTGGTTTGCCCAATAGTGGGGAGTTTGAGAAGCGGAGCAGATCAATCACCGCTTCACGAAACGTCATATCACAGTATTCCTCTAAAAACTGGATCGACCTACCTTTATATTTACCATGTCCGTTATCCTTTTTGCTGTGTCGTTTCCACAGGTTGCCGGTGATTTTTAGGCTGTCGTATTCTTCATGCTGGTAGGTATCCCCGCTGAAACGCTTGATAGGGATACCTTTATGCAGGCAGTAATCCACAAGGCTTACTTCGGATGCTGCCTGGATTTGTTCTTCGGTTAATAACATGGGGAAACCTCCTACTTTTGAGTATATGAAAAAAGGACATCATTGCGATGTCCTGTGGGTATTCAGTATATGCTCCGCTTATTCATTTTGAATGTTGTGGTTTATGGATAACACGAATTTAACTTGCAATGTAAATTTTGAGAACAACAGACCGTTAAATAATGGGATCATACTTTACCAAGTAGCCAAGTATTCTGGAGTATTCGTAATGACAACCTCTTTCCCTTGAACACTACCGCCAGCATTATGCAAAATATCATACCCAACCATATGACAATCAGTGTAGATATCACTGATCAATTCACAATCGTCATAAGTCACAATCCAGCAACCATCTTCTAAATTCTCTTCAATAGTTCTTTTTAACTTTCTATGATCTTCCTCTTTGAAAAAATTTGTATAGAGGCGATGTCCCTTTTCCACATAGGGAGGATCAATATTGAAAAAGCACTCCTGAATTCTATCATGCAAATGATGTGTAATAAGCTCGCTGGCATCATAGTTATATAGCTCAATACGATCTCTCAGTAAAGCTAATTGTTCAATCTTATTCTTTATCTCATCCTTATTAAAACGGCAGTCTAATTTATAAGTGCCAGATTGCATAAAGCCTCCGATTGGCCCACCCGTAATCACACCTGAGAAATTGACACGGTTTAAGAAAAACGTCGCAAATCCATCACTTATTTGATCAGTATTATCATCTTCATATACTTCTTTCTGATGTTCCCGCTCCTCTATGGTAATAGGAGTATCTATCATCAACTGTAGGAAATCATCGGGGTAGTTAAGGATAGTGTGCCAAAAGTTATAGATGTGGGGATCAAAGTCATTAAGAATCGCTGTCTGCACGATGTTATCGCGCAATAAACCAAGCCCAATACCAAAACCTCCAGCAAAAGGCTCCACATAACTTCTATCACCAAGTTCATTTATTTCAATAAGGTTTTTTACCTTGTCATAAATTTTGTACTTGCCGCCCGGATAGCGGAGCGGTGAAAGGGATTTATTCATTCTCCACCACCTCCTGTCAATTCTCTATAACTTAAAAATGTATTAGGCAACCAATCGGACAGATCATATGGATTCAGATAAAGGTTGCCTTTAGTATTATTTGGTTTCTTGCGAAGCGCAGGGATCACCTCGAAAGCCACCTTCGGTTTAGTTTCAGGGCTACCCGAATCTTCGGAGATTAACTTTAGTAATGGTGCGAGATGACGCTTCTGCTCAAGGCTATTATACTCATCTGGCAGCTGGCCATACTGAGCGTAATCGAGCAATTGCAAGCCTAGCTGTCTATCGAATAGTTGGTGATTCCTCTGGTTCCAGTAGTTGTCGAGGCAGTTCTTACAGGAGCGTGAGCACTCACATTCAGACAAAAAGCTCCTTGCACTATCGAGCACATCGTCCAGAATCGAACCAATGAGAGATGAGTACCCAGCGCCACTTGATAGATTGTCATAAAAGAACATCTCAATGCTCATAGTACCATCCACTTTATTTCTAGACCGCCACCCACCACTGATCTCATTGTAATCTATATCCAGTACAAGGGATATAGCTTTTTTTAATGCTTCATGCATAGATGTGGCAGCCGCCCGAAGTATGCTTTTATCCTCGGCGCTTCTATTTCCGACGAGCTTTGTGGAATCATAGGAAATATCGAGCATGAACATATCCGTTAAGAACTCATAACCCAAATAGATACCCGTATCGACCGTTCCCTCATGGCTGCACAATCCGCAGTTATCATGGTATGGTTGTGAGAACGAGAATGACCCAGTCGCGTTTGCCTCAGCTACCTCGGCTCCGCCACATTTCTTGCAGACATTGAAGCCGTTCTTGCTTTTGCCCATATTGACGGTCAGAACTTTCTTGTCAGGAAGGTTTGCAAACCGTATATTACTTTGCCCGTAAGATGCCATTTCCGTGTCTTCTGGGACATAAGAATAGTACGGTGCCTCCGCGTAGGTATATTGCTCGTCCTCATCCTCAAATTTTACTTCATCACCCCTTACTGGAGAAAAGCCCCAAGGACGAAGCATATGGTTGCTAACAACATCAGCGCCACAGTACGGACAAGCTGAACGCCGTGCATCTTCTTTTTCAAGCCCAAACCAGTTGCATTCAGAGCAGATATAGATATCTTTGTAGTATTCGTTGTTGTTGAAGTAAAATTCCGCTTGATTTGTCTCAAAGCCTTTCGGACGCGGATTGGCGTAAATACCACCACTTTTGAAGATTTTCTTATCAATAGTGACAAAGCGACCGGGGGCATATTCACTCAGTGCAACGGCAATATCCCGCTCCGGCGCATACTGCACATCACGAGGAGCGTTTTTGCCGCGTTCAGATTTCTTTTCAACGAAAAACCGCACCACATTTTTAGGGAACGAGTATGACGGAATAAACCCTTCACGATAAAACACATCGAATGCAGGAGTTTCTCTTTCGTTATTTTTATATTCGTCACGCTTGCCCTCAGATAACACCGTTTCACATATTTCACGGAACAAGGCCACAGTCCTGTCCGTTGAGTACCCCGATGCTTTTTCAAAAGAGTCAGCGTACTTAATGAAATTATCGCCATATTGCTCACAGAAAGTAATGATACCAATATCAGCGATCCCATCAAACGCATCTTTCATATTTGGCGTGGACATAAAACCATTCAGCACCATCATATTGACATGGCGCTGTTTGATCTTAGGATTATCCCGATCTATCCAAGGTTTACGTGGCGCGCCAGAAATCATCTCGTCAGGATGCATGAAGTAGTGGCTATCATGTGTTCCTCCTGAAGCGTAAGTCACAATCGTAGAAATACCTGCATTTTTACGTCCAGCGCGTCCAGCCCGCTGTTGGTAATTCTCACGCATCGGCGGTATATTGCGCAGACCCACTGCTGTCAGCGAACCAATATCTATGCCAACCTCCATAGTGGTCGTGCAGCTTAGAACATCAATCGATTCTTCGCCATTTTCCCCAGCATTTATATCTTGGAAGCGCATTTCATATTTTTCTGTGCGGCTCCAAGTATCACTGCGAATTTCTTTATGGGAAAGTTGCGCCGTATGCTCTTCCGTGTCAATCGTGTGGATGCGTTCGGTTTTATCCAATGCATTGAGAACAGGCAGTCTCCAGAAATCAAAGCGGGACAAGTCGGCTTCATCAATTTCCTTTAAGTCTGTTGAATCATAACAAGCGCCACAATAATCGCCAATCTTGAAGGGAGACAGCTTGCCGCACTTCACACATCTATACCAAGTGAAACCCTTACCGGCAAACTCTATTTTCACCTTTGCCAGATTGATGTAATACCTGTTATTCCCAGCGGACGCGAAAAATAAGTCCCGAACCATGTTAAGCACTTTTTCGCTTGCCTTGTCATCAAGTCTCAATACCTCACGGATTCTCTGGGTCAGGCCTTTATCTATTTCTTTTGTAAAATCAAACCCTAACCCAAATGTTTGGCTCTTACTTCGTCCAGGAAGTCCCTTGCGGATATCATCTTGGATTGTTTCACCTAGTGCAGCGCTGTCGTCCATAACATCCCAAAACAGCAACACCAAAAGCTGATAGAGAGCATCCTTGTCAACCACAATATCAATATCCTCTAAATCAAACACGCAGTCCTCTAGCACGGTAGATATTGGCGCTAAAAATCCAATACCAATATCCATAAATGAGCGAGGGCTTTCTGTAAAGAACGTCAGCAACTGTTCGTAATAATCATCTGGCAATGTCCTGTATTCCGTGGCCAACTCCGCATAGTCGATTGCTCTACCGCGCCTCTCGGTTCGAGCCTTTCTGTCCTTGAGAAGTCGCTTGTGTTCTTCAAACATCCTTTTGCTTTTGCTATTGAAAAAGCTCAAGTTGTTCTGGATACAAACATCTAGGAATGCGGGATAAAGATCGACCAGTGGGTGTTCTTTTCCATCTACCTCCAAGAGTAGAGACGCAAGCATAACTGCCTGCCGGAAAGCATCTGCATCGGAAGATCTAGATAAATCCAGAGCCAATTTTGCGGCGTTCTGACGCGAGTCAGAAAATAGCAGCACCTTTTTACCTTCGTTAATCATTTTAGATTTCGGAGGCTGCAGTTCAAACTGTGCCTTTGTTAGATTATAAAATGGAATGTTGCCTTTGGTAGCAAGGTCAACAGGCTTTTTTAGTGGCATCTGCTTCTTGCATTTTGGGCAGACACTGAAATTGAAGGATTGAGACTTTGTGTCAAAATCACTGTTATAGACAACCGTAAGCAAAGATTCATCGTCTTGAGGAAATAGATATAGCTTGCCCGTCAGGGGATCAAGCGCTCCAATCTTGTCTTTTTTGCCCCTTTTGTAATTCTTCGGTACAATATATAAGAGCATCTCATGCAGCGATTCCACGTTCCCATTTAATCCCCGCTGAGGAAAGACATACCAATATGGCTGCCCTTCATTTTTTCTCACATAAACCTTAAAGTACAATGCGCCACACTTGATATGATTCACAAGCTCGTATATCCGTCCACCACATTTGCACTTTTCGCGTGGGATCGAAATAACCTCTCCCAAGGGAAGTTGTTCCTCTGGGGAATATTTTGCATGTGTACATTTGGGATTAGAGCATGCATAAAGCCCTTGCAGTCCGCGCAAAAACATATGAAGCCTAACCGGAAACAGAATATTTCCATCTTTTGCAGCAAGCGAAACCAACACTAACAATGCATCGAGCGCTTTGCCTGCATCAGGACAATCTCCAAACAGAGTGTTTTTAATATTGCTATAAGATTTAGCCCCATCACGACATAGCTTGTTCAGCGAAATAAACGCTTCATACTTCGGGAGGTTGTCATAAAGCCATTCTTGCGCGTCACTTTGGGTAATGCCATCAGGAAGCGCAACATGAAATACGGCACTGGCAAAATCCTTGATCCTATTGGTGATTCCAACACCATAAACCTGATCATAGCCAATGGACACCAATGCCTTTATATTTGTTTTGATCTCAGAGTTCTTAGGCAGTTCCTCTTTCGAGCCGCTCAAGAACGTATATTCAGAAGCATCCTTTCCGGTCAACCCCGAATAGAAATCATCAATTGCTCCTTTCTCGTCTTGGGGCATACTAGCCGTCGTAAGGATAAACTGTACTTTTTCCTTTGTTATATTCAAACGAGAGAATAGCCGTTCCAGCAGCAATGCAATTTCGCCACCGGCGGATCCACGATACATATGGGCCTCATCTAAAACAATGAGAAGTCGGTTTTCTTCTGCCGAGTCGAGCCACTCTTTGGTCTCATCCCAGATGTTCGCTTCACGCTGTCGCATGAGCATAAATTCGAGCATTGAGTAGTTCGTAATAAGGATATCCGGGGGATATTGCTGCATTTCAAAGCGGGTAATGAACTCTGCATCATATGGGCCGGGTTTATGTATATTTTGCTCAAGATTTTCAATAAATACCTCAAGGCCGTCTTTGCCATACCGTGCAGGGTATTTATTAATACTCTTTAGGCCATTAATGTTATTCTCTTGCTGCCGTTTGACCTCTGCATCGGCAGTATCATCACTGAGATAATTTTCACGGAAAGTCAGCGCCAGTTCACGGCTGCTGGCAGGCTTCGCTTTGCCGGAGTATGGTGTTCTGCCAGTGTACATACCGAAATGTGGTATGCGGGTAGCTTGAGTGGCTTTTGTGAAAATGTCTTTGAATTTCTCGCTACCCATGATTTTTCTGAATCGCGCCAATTGGTCAGAAACCAAAGCGTTCATTGGATATATGATTAGTGTTCTAACCGCATCTTTGCGGAAATCTTGTGGTCGTTTTTGGGCCTCAATAAAGCTCCTTGCAATAATCGGCCAAAGAAAGCACTCGGTTTTACCTGATCCAGTACCAGTTGAAACAAACAGGTCTTTTCCAGTTAAGAAATTCTCCAGTGCTTCTACCTGGTGCTCAAATGGATCCGCAAATATACCAAGCCCTTCGGCAACAAGTTTAAACAACGATTCTTTTACCCCTTGCTCAATATTAGGCGAGGCGCTAATCCCATTTATGATTTTCTTATAGGATGCCGCAGTCTCAATATATGGCTCGCGGGCAATATTTGTATGTCCGGAACACAAGTCGCCAAGGAGGTCATCCACATAAAGCAACAGAGTTTCGCTGTTAGCCAAGTAATCTGACTTTATATAGTTTTTTAATCTATCCCGAATAGCCTGATAGTATTGCTGAACACCGCTTGAACTATTCATCAGTTGTTTCGCCTCCTTCAATTTCGATGCCAAGATTTTTCAAAACATCAACTATTTCTATTAATATATTATTATGAGCCAGAAAATTGGCCTTGTCAAAAGCATTCCTCACGGGCCACGACAGTAGCAACAAATAGTAGTATTCACGATTTGGCAAATGTCCGCCGATTCTAATGGCTGAATAGTCTTCCCCCATTTTAGTGATACTAGCTTTTAACGGAACTTCGTAATGTGCCTTTAACGCAAAATAGAGACGTCTGTATTCATACGATGTAAAACGGTCACTCTGCTGCTCAACAGATTCATCCGCGAATTGCAACTTGCCAGAAATCTGCATAACCCTATAAAAAGGCCCACGTTCACTTTTCCTCGCAAGAGTGCAATCCGTTTGAGGCTGTTTTTCCCAAGAGCGAGACGGAACATTGCGGGATAGAGGATTGAAAAACTCAAGTTCTTCTGTGTCGATATCTCTATCGTAAAAATCAATCGGGTCAAACCGCGATTTGAAATAATCTTCGTACGCCAAGTCATCCCTTATGAGAAATTCTTTTGTGGTAATTTTGTAGGCAGTAGGATCAGCAAATACACCGAGACCATTCACTGAATAAGCACTGTCTGGAAGTCCAAAGAACAGGGCCTTTTCTCCTAGCAATATACTTCGCCCGTAATTGGCTATTTTATTCCGGTTCTTTCCGTCTGTAAGTAGATAGCCAGTTTCCTCATATACTCTGCGAGTAAAAACAGAAAAACTAGTTTGCTGAGTGCTTGTGTCGATGAACTTATCAGCAACGGAGGGGTAAATTTTTGAAAACATATCTAATAAATCGTTGAGCACGATAGTCTGGTTATGCTTCGTTGTCCCGGAAACGACATCAGTTATTTTTTGTGCTGTATAAAGACACCACTGACCGAGAGCCGAGAACAAAACCCTAAAAACAAAAGAATCTTCCGTTTCACTTGAAAAGCGTTTAATGCCCATATCGGCAGACATCGTGAATACTAGCTCATTCATCGCGCAAACCATTCCTTAAATAGATTTTTATATGAGCACCTTCCCATGTCCCCCGCGTATTTAGCCAGCCGTTCCGAAGCCGCAAAAGGCGCTATCTGCAGCACATCAACACAGTAAGGAAGGGTATCAAAAGCCAATGTACAGCATAAATCCTCTTCATTATTGATTCGAGCGCATATATTCGCTGCCAAACTCTGAGATAAGCCAAAGTCAGCAAGCATTTCTTTGAGAAATGACGAATACCTGGCATCCAGATTTGGTTCTGGAGTATTCACTTCTCTTTCTTCAATCACTGATGGATCCTCAGTCAACTCGGTACTTGTGTGTAAAGTTTGAATACGGTTAAGGTTCAGATAGTGACAATATCTAAAAAATTCATATGGGATATAGCGCAGGGTTCTGTCATATGCAAATGTCAAAAAGATTATCTTGTTCCGGTGACGCTCAAACAAATTAATCATTTCTGTTTCATTATAATTCCCTATGAAATTGTCTAAGCAAATTATGCGTTTGTCTCCAGATAAGAAGGATTCAAGCTCTTGCAATGAAATATCATCGCGAAATATAAGCGAATCAATATTCGCATCCCCGACAAGTGCATTTGCAACACATTTCATCAAAGGTAACCCAGTGCCCCGATTTATAAGAATTGGCATCCCTCGAAACAAGATATTGCATAGGTGTTGTTTTAAGAGCAAAAAACTATCAGATGGAATGGATGCCCCGATATCTTTTAAGTTATACCCCAAATACTCTTTAAATTCATCCATATCTATGGGGCAAAGTGGCTTTGTCGCTGTAATTTGCTCTATAAGTTTTTCTGTTTTTTGTTTTTCTATTTCATTTCTAATTTGAATTGCAAGCTGCTGTTGACTGTTTTCGGCCGCAGACAATTTCGTTTTCAGTTCTTTTTCTGATCTTTTCAGCACTTTGACTTCGGCTTCAAGGTCTGTAATGATTCCCTCTTTGCTTCGGATGATGGCATACAAGTCCTCTGTATTAGCCATTTCTTGTTTTAAGTATTTTATCTCAGCAATGTACTCATTTTGCTTTGCTTTTGAGCTTTTCAAAGAGACCTTCATCGATTTAATATCTGATTGTAATCGCTTAATCTCTATATCTCTCGACGTTACTTCCGCCTCCAGCTTGTCCTGTTTTTCTGTAGCTCTTTTTGCTTCCGCTACTGCCGAGGATAGCAAAGAAATGTAGGTTTCTGGATAATCATCTTCTGTGAGCTTGAAATAGAGCGTTACGTTTTCAGCAAAATAGCTTTGAGACAGTATTTGTACGTAAGCTGAATCCTTGTCGTTGCCATCTTCTATGCATTCTTCTATGCACTCCTGGATTTCAGAAAGCCATCTATTGATATGTTTTTCAATAAAAGACGAAATGAAATCTCGATTGCGATGCCTAAATAATAATTCGCCTCCAGCATTATATTTGGCAATAGTCTTAGGTCTGAAACCCGGTAAAATCTTTGCTGATTCCTTAGGATATCGTTGGAAATATATACTTGCTTCTTGGGGAGGGATTACTGAGCAGATATACTTTATTTCATCATCAGTTAGCAGGGGTAGATACTTCATATTAGCCCTTCCTCTATGAATCGTCTCGCTGCTGAGTTTATGACTCCGGATTTGCGACATTTTGCTGTATAATGCGACGCAGTCTCGCTTAACTCTAGAGCGTCAAAAAGCTCACTTGAGAAACGCTCCATTCGCTTATAATGAATTAATAAGTCCGTGAGCAACGATTCGCCGGACAGCTCATTTTGCTGCTTAGGGTAGACGATACCCTCTAGGTATCCTGAATCAAAGCGTTTTACGGAGCTTCCCGGGGTTAGCATAACAGTTTGCCCTTCGCTGATAGGTATAGTACCGGAGTGGTTAAAGAGGAAGTGTGTACAATCATCTAGCGCTTTGTAGACATCAGTTTGAATTTTCTCAATGGAAATAGAATCATATTCCACAGGTAACGGCCTCTCTGCTTCTATCATAATCTCTGCATTCTTACGATAAATTTTTACTCGCGAATTCACAGACACTCTTGAAACCCCACCTTCAAGCCTTTTTATATCTGTTGAATGGACATTGATATTTCCATGCGGTTCCAAGTTAAAGCTTGAAAACAGAAATGCATAATCGACGTGGATAGTCGACACTTCATTTTTCTGTATTACTGGTGGCCAAAGCAAAGTAAGTGTTTCAGATGATTCTATTTGATAACCCCATGATGCGAATAAAGAATCAACATCTGCAGTTTTATTCTTAATAGTTAGAACTTGCCCGAGAACCCGTCGTCCCATAGTCTCGAAGCGGTATGTATCAGAAATTTCAATGTCATTTGAAAAGTTGAAGGTTTTGGGAAATGAGTATTGCCCCACAACAGCAACAAAATAAGGCACATCTGTATATAGAATTGCGCTACGAATCAACTTTGCCCTGTAATCATCATCGTTGCCCAGAATCTTGAAAAAGGTTGGCGTATGGTCCTTTTTGAAAAATCCATACCGTCGTTTTATGTTATTATGTGTGTTTGATAAAAAGTAGTTATATGCAAATTTCTCAATTGAAATTAACCTTGGCGTATCGGGCATGAAATTGTTATTATTGATTGACAAGGAAAAAAATGCTTGTTCTTGAGCCGACGTCCTTAACTCAAACTTAGCTGATTCCTTTTCATATGCATCGATCTCATGTTCACTAAAACATAAACCTAAAGAGAACATTTTGGTACTACTATCAAAATAGAATTCTGCTCGCTCGTTTCTGCTTTTTCGGGAACGAGAATCTATGTTTATCGTCCCATATTGACCAAGATAGTCTTCACAACCCACATCATTGTTTCCGTTGCGATGCCTGAAGTGTGTCACCATGTTTATGCTTTCGGCCGCGGCAAGGCGTACTTCTTCGCCACAGTGAGCGCATTCATAACGATATGGCTCGGACCCACCACTCCTTGCAGCTAGATCAGCAGACACTTCTGACTGTAAAAAAGTATCGTAGGCTTTCCTCACTTCAACAACACACCTTTCAGAAAACAAGTATAACCAATTTAGCAGTCTTAAGGTTATATCTTCTTATATTGGCATACAAAACTATATATTATAGCCAAAATCTATAGTTCACACTCTTAGTCAGCATAAATATTATATAACAAAATAAGTATTTAGCAAAGCAACCCCCAAGTTAAATAATGGGATTTTGCCGCCCGTAGTTTTGTGTACGGGCGGCTTTTCCTGTCTATACAATTGCCAATAGCGCATCCACTATCTGCCGATCCAGCTTTTCTCCTGCCTGCTCGTTCAGATAGTCTGTTGCTTTTTCTTTCTTCCACGCCTTTCTGTATGGCCTGTCAGACACCAGCGCATCATACACGTCCGCCACAGAAACAATTCGGGCGGGGATGGGGATTTGTTCGTCATAAAGCCCCATATACCCGCTTCCATCACAACGCTCGTGATGATATAGCGCAGCAATCGCCGCCATCCTGTGTACCTGGTCGGGCATGTTGTTGAGCATGGTATATCCCATAGTCGTATGCCACTGGATGATGCGGTATTCATCTGGCGTCAATGCTGTTCTCTTGTCTAAAAGCTCTGGTGGAATCCCCATCTTCCCGATGTCATGCAGCATACCGGCGACTGAGAGAAGTGCGCACGTTTTTTCCTCCAACATCAGCTTTATCCCGATGTTACGGGATAATATAGATACATTCATGGCGTGTTCAATATCCGTCATTCATTCACCCCCATTCATTTTGACAGCCAATATAAGCTGCCTGCCACTTCGACCATAGAATTGTCTGTCACAGGTCGAGAGCGTCAGTATCCAGTCATCCTCCTGTATTTCCACATCCGCTTCATACAGGGACAGAGCCTGCGCCGTGGCGACCCACTCCATAAACTCGTTTGTACTCTCAAAGTCCAGCCGGAGATAATCAAAGTCTTGGCTGCGGACGTCATGGTTGATGACGGCAAATATCTTCCACCAGCCGTGCTGCTCATAGATGGTATCGAACTGGATGTAGCGATGCCTGTCGTAATGCTCTGCATCGTTGTAATAGAGCAGCGTGCCGAACATGTCCGTCCTGCCGCTTCCCATGTTATGACCGTACAGCACAGTGTTTTGGTTGAGTTCCCGCATATTGTTTTTTGCATCCGCAAACACCGCCCCCGCGCCACTCCGTGTGCCAGAAAACGATGTGTTTAGATACCTTGAGTTGTTCGTGGTCTGCACGACCGGGTAGTTAATGAGTGTATCAGGAATCGTAATCCAGCCCACAGTGTCCGGATTCTGCTCCAGTAGAGAATCAAAATCCACCAACGTATAAGGCAGTCCATCCGTTTCGGATACAGGTGCATCCGATTCTCCAGCAGATTCGTCATACACTACCTCGGAATAGCTGGATTGTATCTGGTCATACTCACGTACTTCCGCATCGGCAGCAGCCCACTCAACGGCAAAATATATCCCACAGCAGGCAGCGACCGCAAGCAGGATCACGACAATCAAAACAGGTCGGCGCGACATTCGTAAAGTTCTCCATATTGTTGCATGATCAAGTCCTTATCTTCGCCATCGCCCCGGATCGGTTGCATGGGCAGGATAAAGTTGATTTCCGGCAGGTACTTCTTTTCAGGATCGAGGTCGTTCAGCAACTCATTCATACCTCTTGGGTCACCCAGCGGATTCAGAAGGAATTGAAACTTAAGCCTGGGAATCAGGCCGTCGTGTGTCACAAACGATACCAGTACAGGAAATAGTGTTATCATATATATTTGATTCCTTTCCAATAAAAATGAGGGGCGACCATATTTCCTGATCGCCCCTCTGTGTCCTCATTCTAATTGAGATATGTTTTTACTCGTTCATTGTCTTTTCCTTTTTCTTATACCGCCGATACAGCAATACCGCGCCTGCGACAGCGCCGATTGCCATAAACAGCAACCAGAACGGGAGACCATCACGGCCTGTCTTCGCGCCGCCGCCAGTGCCGGGCGTTTCCTCCGTTACAGTCTTAACGCCGATGCCCACGGTCTGCGCCTGGTCGTTTATGTCGGCATGAGTGGCGATCTCCTTGCCCTTGTAGTCAAGGCTTTCAAACACCACCAGCACTTTGCCCTCCAGCGTCACGGCATTGAAAACAAACTCAACTTGCACGCTGCCGGATTTCTCTTTGGCAACAAACGTCTTCGTAGCGGTTATTTCCTTACCGTCCACCAAAACAGGTTTGCCAGTTTCCTTGTCCATGAGGACGCCCGTAAGCGTGTATTCCTCGCCAACAACGAGGTTCTCGTAGATAACGGTATCGATGATCTTCACCGATTCTGCCACCGGGATGACCTTGTTGCCATCAGCGCCGGTCGCACTGGTCTTAATGATGACCTCCTTAAACACAACCGTCTGGTCTTCATCATCTATATCGGCATGGACAGCGATTTCGGCATCCTTGTAATAGAGGTTTTCAAACACAACAACCTCTTTCCTTTTCAGGCTGACAGCATTCAGTGTAAATACCACTTCCACACTGCCGGATGCTTCTTTCGCCACGAATGTGGTTTCGCCGGTAATCTGCTTGCCATCAACCAAGAGCGGCTCGCCGGTGGATTTATCCATCAGCACACCCTTAACCGTATAGGTCTTGCCCACGGCAAGGTTTTCATATCTGACCACATCAACGATGGTTGCCGTCTCCAGCGCCAGGATTTCCTTATCCCCATTCACGCCGGATGCCGATGTGCCAATCTTCGGTTCCTTAAACGCTACAGTCTGCCCTTCATCTTCTATTTCCGCATGGACAGCTATCTCGCGGCCTTTATACTCAAGCGATTCAAACACGACCACGGTTTTCCCCTTAAGCAAAGTGGCGTCCACAACGAATTCCATCTCAACTGTACCGGATTCCGCCTTGGGGACAAAGGATTTTTCGGCAGTGAATTGTTTGCCATCAATCTCCAGCAGTTCGCCAGTGGCTTTATCCATCAGGGTGCCTTTGACGGTGTACGTCTCACCAACGATCAGGACTTCAAAAGAAACCACATCGATGATTGTCGTTTCAGGATAGATATCCAGTTCTTTCTCGCCCTCGGAACCTGTGGCGGTCGTGCCGATCTGCGGCTCCCTAAAGGTTATGGTCTGTCCCTCGTCCTCAATATCGGCATGTACTGCAACCTCTTTGCCCTCATACTCCAGCGATTCAAATACAACAACCGATTTTCCTTTGAGCAGCAGGGTATCGACTGTGAATACCATGGACACAGTACCAGATTCGCCCAACGCCTTGAATGTTGTTGTAGCGGTGATATTGTTACCATCGCCATCCAAAAGCGGTTTGCCGGATTCTTTGTCCATCAACGTGCCGGTCAGTGTATACTCCTTGCCAACCAAAAGGCCGCTGTAATACACAGTGTCCAAGATTTCGGTCGTCTTGGACACATAAGCGTCATTGATGGTCGTTTCTTTGTCCATCGCTGTGGTGAAGATTTCCGGTACAACGGTATAATCATTCGTGAGCGTGCCGAGATCAACGACGTTCAAGTGGCGGTATATGGAGACTTCAAAGGATAGCAACTCACGATCCTCGTTTGCGGCGCACGGCTGTTCTTCCAGAAGATAATCATCATAGAGCAGCGCGCCGTTGTCATCATCAAGTGTCCTCAGCTCTCCGAACCAAATACCATCGCGGTCAGTTTCACCTCTGTTGGTATTCTGGCTGTGCGGGTTCCATGAGGATGACGTGTCGAACATCCCATTTTTATCGGTCACTACGGTATGGCTTTCACCTGTTGTGAGCGACGTAATACTGAACGGGATGCCCGCAAGCCTGTTTCCATCACCGTCCGATATCTTCACGCCTTTGAGGTCGCCCCTGATCGGATCGTTTTTGATTGCTGTTTCCGATGTGTTCATATCGACAATCTTTTCATGCACCCGAATTTCAAACGTCCGGCTGAGCACGCCTGTCGCCAGATACCCTTCGGGCGGCTGGGTTTCCCTGACCTCATAAGTGCCGTAGGGCAGCAGGTCTTTTGCAGTCGTTGCAACTCCATCCTCATCTGTGGTCACTGTGTAAACGACCTCGCCAGGTGCATACCATTCGCCCAGCACCAGCACATCGTCGATGCTGCGGTTGACGAGCTCAAACACCGCGCCCTCAAGCGTAGCGCCGCCCTGTGGCCGATGCTCCTCAATCTCGTTGTCCCACTTTTCCACCCGCACACCACCACGGATCACATAGTTCTTGATCGCTTTTTCGGATGTCTTGTAGCTCTCAATTTTACCATCCTCCCTGATGGTAAAGGACTGCTTGATTACGCCGGTGTTGAGATAACCAGTCGGGGGCGTTTTTTCAATAATCTCATAGCTGCCAAAGGGAAGCAGGTCTTTTGATGTCCCGGCCCAGCCCTTCGTGTCTGTGGTTAGTGTATGCACAACTGTATTCGGAGCGTATTCCTTGCCGTCAACCACAACAACACTTTTGCTGCGGTTCCAGATTTCCAGAACAGCGCCGGCGAGTGTCGCATCGCCTTGCTTCTCGGCGCTCACATTCCGCTCCATATCCCATTTTTCAATTTCCACACCACCGCGTATGACATCATTCTTGATGGTGGTTGCGCTGGTTTTCAGGTTGACGATCACGCCGTCGTCCTGTATTTTGAACGTCTGCTTGATGACGCCCGTATTGAGGTAGCCAGTCGGCGCGGTGCGCTCGATGATCTCGTATGTGCCGTAAGGCAGCAGATCGGCGACGGTGGATGCAACTCCCGCATCATCGGTTGTCATGGTGTAGACCACTTCGCCCGGCTTATATTTCTTATCACCAACCTCAACATCACCCGTGCTACGGTTGTAGATATCCAGCACCGCGCCTTTTAAGGTGGCGTCGCCCTGGGCAACCGCTCTGCGGTTCAGTTCAAAGTCCCACTTCTCTATGGACACACCACCGCGGATGACTTCATCCGAGATTTCAGGCTCGTTGTATGTCTTGACCGACTCGATCTTTCCACTGCCTGTGACTTGCCTGATGAACAGTTCCTCGTTGATCAGGTAGCCCTCAGGCGCTTTGGATTCCTGAATCGTGACTGTCCCCAAAGGTAGCGCCGGGTCGCCTGCCGTATTCTTATACAGCGCGTCACTGTTACTGCCGGGTACGATGTAATCCTGATGCAGATATGCCGTTCCCTTGTCGCCGGTTCTCACCACCCATTTCCTGACAGGCGTTTTTCCTTTCAACTCGCTTTCTTTGGAATAATAACCGTCATAATATTTGATGGTGAACTCCGCGCCCTCCAGCCGGGCATTGCCTTGGGATGTGTTGCCGTTCAGGTCTTTGTCCAGCTTTTTGAGCAAAATACCAACCGGGTCGTTGTGCGGGATATCCTTTACGGGAACAACGGCTGTATCACCGGATACGATTTCAAAATCGATGGGTGTTGCGTCCAGCATATATCCTGTGGGAGCTTTCACCTCAACGATGTAATAGCCTGCTCCGGCAGGAAGCCCTTCCAGCCTGCCTTTGCCATCCTTATCCGTTGTAACGGAGCCAACCTTGTCCTTGTTGCTGTTGAATACGTCAAATACAGCGCCTTCCAGCGAATAGCAACCGTTGCCGTTCGATATGGCGGGGTTGGCCGAGGATTTATGGATTTCAAGATTTCCATTCGGTTCGTACTCCCACCCCATAAGCGACTGCGATGTTTGGTTTCCCACATTGTACAGGTATACGGAAAACCCTGATGGCGGCATGGGTTTCGATTTTATGGCGTTGACGATGCCCATAATCCGGTTTTGCGCCGTCGTGTTGCCTTCCAGCCCTTCCCAGGCTTTGCTCAGGCTGTCGCCAATGATCTCAAGATAGATGTATGACGCGGCAACATGGGAATATCCGTAGGCGTGCTCCCAATCCAGCCCCGCGAACAGGCTTGCATCCTCGCCCGGACAGCGGTACAAATACCATGCTGCTTTGATGATGTTGTCCTTGCCTGTACCACGATCCATATACCCGCTGATGTCGTAGGAACCTGAATTAACGCCGCTCACAGACGGATCGAGGCAATAGGCGACGTTGCCGTTGGCTACATAATATGACGTGACATAACCGTAATTCACGCTGTTATAGTGCTGCCTTTCATGGTTTACCGTGGTCAATGCGGCCATGACTGAAAACCCGTTGCTGCTCTTGATCGGGAATGCGGATACCACCAGATCACCACCCAACGCGGATGTATTGACCGTCAGCGTATCGTTACTCATGGAGTATTCATCCGCAAACAAGTCTAACCCGTTTTGATTCACAACGATCCTGTCAACACCGGACAATGGGATCGCTATGGAACCCGAATTGGATGCCAGCGATAGGCTTTGC
>JAJDHD010000045.1 GCA_030266015.1 Christensenellaceae bacterium OttesenSCG-928-K19
GAACCTCTTTGTGCCTTTGTACGTAGTTTTTTTCATGCTCAATCCTTCGACTTTTGTCTTGCTTTTTTAGTGGATTTATGGTAATTTAAATATATTGATAACCGCATTATACCACGAAAAAACCAGCAATTCAAGCATGAATATCAAGTGTCCGTTTCCGGACACTTTTTTGATCGATTTTCTAATCGGTTCGTAATTTTCCTTTTGCACAGGTGTTTTTCCCAAAAACAATTCACCATCGATCGTTACAGGCGGATATGCACGGCACCTATTGTGCCCATCATCATGCCGTTGCCCCATGCAAATTGCGTGACTTGCCTATCTATTCATCACAATAAAAGCCATTTTTTTGCACCAATGAAATTATAAACATCCAGAAATTAACAAACGCCCTACAATCTGCATTGTAGAGCGCTTTTTTTGATGTTAGAGCCACGGTGGCCGCAGTGCGTGCATTGCGCCATTTGGCTGTCTTCACAAAATAAAAAACCCAAAGTGCCGTAAGCTTTGTATTCTAATACCCGCCTCTCGGCAGGTGGGCATCCTGCTGCTCACTTTCAGGCTTCCTGCTCGTGACAGGCTTGCACACAAATGGCAGACATAAATTCCCGTAACTAGAATGTGGGTTTAAAATCAAAGCAATACGCACACCCCAGGATTTTGTGCTTTCGCACTTTTTGTATTGTTATAATATCATATACAAAAAAAATTGTAAAGTCTTAAAAGCAACCGCCATGGCTGTCTTTTTGGGGATTTCCGTGCGATATTCTGCACAGGCGGCCCATAAAAAAATGATGCTTCCGCTGTTCGACGCAGCCTTCGTTTTATGGTATACTATCATCATCTTAGTATGTAGGAAAAGGAAAAATGACCGTACGGCCACAGCCTTCGATGGCGCAAAACAAATTATGGGTGTTGTATCTGCTAAAGCAAAGTGAGATGGAGCTTTCTGAGCTGCAAATCATGCGTATTTGTGACGAGCTTGACGTGATCGGTTATTTTGATTTGGTGGAGTGCCTTTTTGAGCTTACGCAAAACGGGCATATCTATCAAAAGAACCTGCCCCAGGGCGTTGCCTATGGCATTACAGAAAAGGGCGCGGAGATCATCAATGTAATGCGCAACGATTTGCGCCTCTCCCTCCGCCATGCGGTTGACGATTACCTGAAGCAGCACAAAACAGCCCTGCTAAAGGAATCCCAGTTCATTGGCGAATACCTGAAGCTGAGGGACAATGAATACCGCGTTACATTGCGCGTGCTGGAAAAAAACGAAACCATATTTGAAATTAACATCATTGTATCTGCAAAGGCGGAAGCGCAGGCCATGGTGGAAAAATGGACGGAAAACGCCGTCGAGATTTACAAGGAAGTTATATTGAAGCTGAGCTGAACATGCCGCGGCAGCAGTGTGCTGCACATTTTACCGTATCATATAAACAGAATAACTATAACACCCGGGGCGGCCCGCACACTCAGGCCTTCATTTCCTGCCGCAGCAAATCATGAAAGCTTTTTTTGGCTTTTGCATAATCCGGGTTAAATTCATAATAATAAGCATCCATCACCACATTCACAAAATACACCACATGCGCTTCCTTCAGCACAAAAAAATCAGATTCATCTAACACATGATGCTCTACCGGATAAAAATAGACGATGATAAACTTTCTGGGTGCGCGCGCTAGGCTTTCCTCCAGCCTGCGCACCACCTCGCGCATAATTTTACCCTTGAACGGGTGAAACAGATATACCATTTGGTAATCGTCATACCTGTCAAAATCGCGCGCGTCCACATTAAACACCGTGGACTTCCCTTCCATGCCCGCAATTTTGAGGTTCTTTCGCGCTATTTCCGCCAGCTTGGTGTTATATTCCACGCCGTCCACCTTGGCAAACCCCATTTTGTTGAGCCAATAAAGCACAAAGCCTTTGCCGCAGCCCAAATCCAGAACGGGCAGTGTTTTATCCGTAAAGCGGGAAAAAAGCAGGTTCAGGTGTTTTTTGTTCGTTTTTTCGTACCAAATATGATCCGAATCTTTTTCGTATGGATATACATTGCGCACAAAATCCAGCCCCTTAGGCGCTTCCGAAAAACGGTGTATGATATTATCCATCCATGCTTTTATGTGAAACATCAGGAAAACCCCTGGTTATCGGTTATCTTCAAAGACTTTTAACGTCGTCCTGTTGCGCCCGTTGTGCTTTGATTCATAAAGTGCATCATCCGCGATTTTAAGCGCGTCATCTTCGGATATATCGCGTGAAGGCGTTATGACACAAACACCCGCGCTTATTGTGACATAAGGAGACACAATGGTTTTGGCATGAGGGATCTTCAGCTCTTCCACATTTATCCGCGCCCGCTCCACCAGCTTAAACGCCTCGTCGCGTCCGGATTCAAAAACGATTAAGAATTCTTCCCCGCCATACCGGTATACAACATCACCGCCGCGTTTAAAGCTGTTCTTCAGGCTGGCGGCAATCAATTGAAGGCATTTGTCCCCTTCCAAATGGCCAAATTTATCATTATATGCTTTAAAAAAGTCAATATCCACAATTGCCACGGCAATTTCCGTTTTCCGCATAATAGAGGAGTCCCATATCTCGTCAAAATCATTGGAAAACGCCCGTCTGTTGAGCACACCCGTCATCTTATCCGTATTGGCGATATTCTCCAGCTTGTCATTCATCTGCGCCAGCTCCTGGTTTAAGTTAAGCAGCTCACGGTTGCTGTTTCGCAGGCTAACGCGTTGGAGGAAATTGGATACATACATATTGTGCATAAACACAGAAACACAGATTGTGAGCCCGGTAATGATGAGCAGGTTTGCCCATGTGTCCGTAATCAATATGGAATTCCACGCACCGGAAATATTCCTGGTCACATACATTGCTATAAATAAGTACGCAAAGGAGCCGAGAATGCTCACAATGCTTTGCAACGGACTGATAATGGGCACCATGCCCAGAATTAATATCGCAATGATATAGCTGTTTACCCCGCCCGTAGAAATGATATTGAGCGTGCAAAAAATCATTTGCACAACCAGATAGACATATAGCAGGCTCTCCACAAGAAACAGCTTTACACCATGGCTTTTAATCTTTTTCTTCCGCACCAGTGTGAGCAATATAAAATAAACAATCCCCACAACGAGCAACCCCATGGAAAGAACAATATAAATCATAATATCGCTGCTTTTACTGTCGCTCGGCTTAACAATATTAATAACGTTCAACAAAATTTGTATTACAATCAAATAGATGGAGAGCCCGTAGCTCCGTCCCACATTGGTCTCCAGCCGTTGCGCCTTGAACGCGTCGCGCTGATCCGCGGGAACTCCCCGGAAAACTTTCCCCAAAAAATTCTGTATACCATTTGCCTGGGTTGTTTTTTCGTTTTGATCCATATTCCGCCTATATGCTGGTTTTTATTAGAAAAAATACTTTAATGTTGTACTATATTATTTTATTATACTATGGCATCCCCGCCAACGCAACAATAAATACGCCATCTTTTTCACGCCCGCTTCCTCCTCCCCCAGCTGCCAAACACATTCGCAAAACACGCGCTTGAATAAGATAAGCAGAAACTATAACAGTCAACAATTTTTACAAATGTAAAAAATAAATCGGTTTTCAATCCAGCTCCAATGTGCTATAATAGGTAACCAGTATTGAGATGAAAGGAATTTTAATTCATGAAAAAGACCCTTTTGATTGCACTTGCAGTCATTCTTGCGATCGGTGTGTTTTTCGGTTGCAGCAAGGAAGAAGAGCCGGAACCCGAACCTACCACCATTGAGGCCGCTACTGCGGAACCAACACAGGAGCCCGAATGGGAGGATGTGGAAGAAGAATACACTCCGCCGGAGAATATTTCCCCCACCACTGGACTGGAAGGCACAACGACCGAATATAAACCGCTTTTTGTACAAATTGGCAACGAATCGCACGAGCGACCCCAGCAGGGATTGCAGGACGCGGACATTGTATATGAAACTTTGATTGAAGGAACAGATACTCGCTTCTCCGCTGTGTTCAACGATGTACTGCTAAAGGACGACGCACCCGAAGAATTTATTGTAGGGCCTGTGCGTTCCTCACGGTATTACCATCAATGGCTCCAAAGCGAATGGGACGCCATCTATATCCATATGGGCGGCCCGGACACCACAGGCAGTTGGGAGAGCGATATTTATGGCAACAGTGGCGAGCACATTAAGCAGCGTATCAGCGGCGCGGGCAAAGGAACAGCGCATTCCGAGCTTTTCTTTAAATGGCGGGAAAACAAATCGGTATCCGATTATGCCGCGACAGACCTGATTGCCGACCTTGACGTATATAATTATGAACCGCAGCCCCTGCAACAGCTCAACTTCTATCCGCCGGAGGAATACGAAGGCAAGCAAGAGGTGAAAAGTGTAGAGCTGCCCTTCCTTCGGCACGCGGGATGGGTTACCTATGAGTATAACAACGCCGCCAACAAGCTGGAGCGGTCTATGAAAAGCTCTGAGGGCGATGTTTCTGCCTTCACCGACCTGAACACCGGGGAGATTATACAGGTGCAAAACCTGATTGTTCAATACACCTATGTAAATATTATGCCCGGCGACCTTGGGGGCAGGCGCAAGGTTGACCTCGTTGGCTCTGGCCGCGCGGATTTCGTCATCAATGGCAAGCATATACAAGGCACTTGGGAGCGCGCGGATTATTCTGTTGCCACCACGTATAAGGACGACATGGGCGAAGAGATTACACTTGTGCCCGGCAATACCTGGATCGCGGTACATCCCAAAGATCAATCCGTCGTTTTCAATTACGCGGATGGCACAAGCTATGAAACACCGGTGGACGAAAACACACCTCAAATTTAAGCTATCTATATAGGCAGGGCAAATCACATGGAACTACTTAGCCCCGCGGGAGATTTTGACAGCCTGAAGGCCGCCGTGCAAAATGGCGCGGACGCTATCTACTTTGGGCTATCCGGCTTTAACGCACGCCGCTTCGCAAACAACTTCTCAGAGGTTGGCGAAGCGGTTTCTTATGCCCATCTGCGCGGCTGCAAAGCTTACCTGACGCTTAATACACTGCTGCTGGATAAAGAATTCCCCGCATGGACGGATTTGGCAACACAGGCCGCTCTTGCGGGTATTGACGCCTTTATTGTGCAGGATTTGGGCGGCGCGTCTGTTTTGAAAAACATGTTTCCAGACATCCCCCTTCACGCCAGCACACAAATGACAATACACAACACACCAAGCGCCAAAAGCATACAAAAGCTTGGCTTTACGCGTGTGGTGCTTGCGCGCGAGCTTACTGCCGGGCAGGTGGCGGACATCTCCCGCCTGTCCGGGCTGGAAACAGAGTTTTTTGTGCACGGCGCGTTATGCGTGTGTTATTCCGGCCAGTGCCTGATGAGCAGTATGCTGGGGGGGCGCAGCGCCAACCGCGGTGCGTGCGCACAACCCTGCCGCCTGCAATACAGCATGGATAGCAAGCAAGGCTACCTGCTGAGCACAAAGGATCTGTGCCTGGTTGACGAGCTGGACACCCTGCATAAAGCAGGCGTGTGCTCCCTCAAAATTGAAGGCCGGATGAAGCGCCCGGAATATGTAGCCGCCGTCACCCGCGTATATCGTAAAGCATTGGATGGCGGGCGCATCACCCAACAGGATAAAGAGTTGCTCCTCATCGCTTTTAACCGCGGCCATTTCACTGGGAACCTGTTTGCGGGGAATACCCGCAGGCTGTACACCATCCAGCCGGACAACCTGGGGCTTCCGCTCGGCAACATTGTTTCCGCAAAAGGGAACGAAATTTGCATTGACACAAGCCGCAAGCTAAACGCGGGAGACGAGATTGCCCCTGCCCGCCCGGACGCACAAGTACAAAGGATATTACAAGCCCATAGCAACGGCGCTATGCAAGCCATCACATTAAAAAACGCCAAAGCTTTCAAAAAAGGGATGCCAGTCAACCTTCTAAAAGACAAAGCCCTGTTTGGCGAGCTGGCTGCATCCATACAATCCGACCAAAGAAAAACCACATTACGCGCTAAATTTTGCTTGCAGGCAGGCTCCCCGCCTGTGCTGGGTCTGTACCAAAATGACACCTTAATTGCACAAGCACATGGCGCGCACCCTGCCGAGCCCGCAAAGACGCACGCACTGGCAGAAACCGAGGTGCGATCACAGATTGGAAAAACAGGCGGTTCCCCTTTTAGATTTGATGAAATAGACGTCTGCCTTGACCCGGGGCTGGCGTATCCCAAAAGCGCGCTAAACGGGCTGCGCAGGCAGGTATTGGAAAAAGCCTCCGCATGTCTGCTGGATTCCCGCAAGCATGTTGTGGCAAAGCAATATAGCCCGCCCAAGGTGCAACGCAAAAAAAACACCGCACACCTGCTGGCGGCACAAGTCGTCTCCCTGGAGCAGGCACAGTCAGTGCTGCCTTATGTTGATATCCTCTACGTTCCGATAGACGCCGAATACATCAGCCATCTGCCCACCGATGCGGAAGTAACCGGGGTTTTCCCTCAAATCACCACAGATGAAGAGCTGCGGTATTTCCAGCCATTTGCCGCACGGTTTAACACCGTTATGGCCGGCGGGCTGCTTGGCATAGATAACCTGGCGGCTGCTGATTTTTCCATGAACGTCATGAACAGCCATTCGCTGGAGGTTCTGTGCCGGCTCGGCTTTACCCGCGCCACCCTGAGCACAGAGCTGAACGCCACGCAGATCAATGCGCTCGCTGTCCTTCCCGGCTTGCAGGCAGAGCTGATCGTCTATGGCAGGAGCACCCTAATGGTGACACAGCACTGCCCGATTGATTGTGACCGGAAAAAATGCGGACTACAGCATGGCCCGCGGCTAAAAGACCGCAAGGGAATGGAGTTTCCGCTTTTACGCGCGGGGGCAGATTGCCGTGTTGCCATCCTCAATTCCCTGCCGCTTTATATGGCGGACAGGCTGCACACATTAAGAGCCGATATCTTCCGTATGGTATTCACGGTGGAGCAACCGGAGCAATGTGCCCATACCGCCGCCCACTACCGCAAAGCGCTAAAGGATGGTATAATAGAAAACAATTTATTAAAGGAGTATACACGCGGGCATTTTAGCCGCGGGGTATAATGCAAAGAATGAAACGTTTTATTTCTATCCTGCTTATCATTCTGGCAGGCATATCCGCTACTGCGTGCGCAGGAAGCAAGGCGGATGAAATCGTGGCGAGCCTGCAAGCGTCGGGCGATGATTTTGTTGTGGCCGATACCTATACGCCGGAGCCTGCCACCCCATCCTCCGCTCCCACCGAGGATCCTGACAGCCTGACGGACATGCCAACCTCCTCTCCTGAAGAAAAAGAGGAGGGGGATGACTCCCCTACAAAAGAGCAGGAAATCTATGAAAAATTAAAGCAGACGGATATTTTAAAATATATTCCTGCCGACACCTACCAAAAGAACGAGGAATCCCGTGCATACGAGGTGATCGCCGCGCAGCCAGAGGTTGCTTATTCCCTGCAGGGGCAATACGCAGAGTGGTTTAACGACGCGGTCAATTCCCTTTTTGGACAGGAAATACAAAATGTTTCCCTTTCCATCGAGGCCCCCGCTTGGCGGCTGCTTGCCGTTCTCGCCTATAATTATGCCGGAGAGCCGGAAAAGCTGAAAGAAATGCTTTATGCCTCCTGCAATTTTGCAATCATTGCCGAACCTATGGAAAGCGGGCGGTATCATGTCACTGTAAATGCCAGCCCCCAAAAACCGATAGACCTCTTTTATTCATTTTCCGGGGACGAAGCGCATCCGCCCATCATGAACCTTTTTACCTATGCCTACCTCGCCACAATCTATGACGACCAGATGAACATACGGGACGGGATTGAGGAGCGCGAGCTGGAGCCCCTGCTCTTCCCCATTGAACATCCTTCTGACTATTATTATGACGACACATGGTATGCAAGCCGTGACGGCGGCGCAAGACGGCACACCGGCACGGATATCAACGCCCCGGAGGGCACTTCCCTGCTTGCCTGTGTAGACGGAACGATTAAGGATGTGGGCAACAACGAAGGCGCGGGGTATTATATTGTTGTGGAGGGCAAGGACGGCACGCAATACCATTATTACCATATGGTCAAGGCTGCCACGCTGCCTGTGGGCGCTACAGTTAAAAAGGGCGATGTTGTCGGCTTTGTGGGAGATACGGGCAACAGCACGGCAAACCACCTGCATTTTACCATCATCACTGCGGATGGCTATTACCTCAACCCTTATTCGTACCTAAAAACAGCCCAGCAAGAGACGATTGCCGCCCAGGCCGGATAAGCGCTTATGCCAGCTTCACTTTTAAGGGCTTTTTAAGGCTGCACCGCAATGATGATTTTCACATTAGTAATGTAATTCATTTTTATAGATGATTTAATGCGGCATAACGCCGGGAGGTTTCAAAGCATGGATAAAATTAATTGCCCAAAATGCGGCGCCGAAATTGAAATTGACAAAGCCCTGGAAGGACAGATTGAAGCCCGGGTGTTAATTGGGCTGAATGAAAAACATCAACAAGAGCTAGCACAGGTAAAAAAAGAAGCGTCTGTTTCTGCCCAGGCACAGCTAAAGGAACGGCTTTCCCATGAGTTGGAAAAAAACCGGCAGCAGGCCGCGCTGGAATACGAAAAACTGAAAGTACAAAACGCGCAGCAAATGCAAAAGGAAGCGCAAAAACAAGAACTGCTGGTCGAGCAACTGCGCAGCGACGCCCAAGCAGCAAGGGAGGCCAACAAAGAGCTGCGCGAAGAACTGATGAAGCTAAACAAAAGCCTGCAAGAGGAGCGCCGTTCCCGCGAAAACGCCGAGCTTGCCGCCGCTCAAAAAATCAACGAAGAATCCAGCCGCATCCGGGAAGAAGCAAAAAAAGACGCGGATGAATTGCACCGGTTGAAGGAACAAGAGCTGCAAAAGCAACTGGCGGATACCAAAAAAGCGCTGGACGACGCAATGCGAAAGGCCGAGCAAGGCTCGGAACAGCTTCAGGGCGAGGTGCTGGAGCTGGAGCTGGAAACACTCCTGCGCAACGAATTCCCCACCGACCTTATTGAAGAAGTAAAAAAAGGGCAACGCGGCGCGGATATCAAGCAATATGTAAGGAGCAACCGGCTGGAGGAATGCGGGTTGCTGCTTTGGGAGTCTAAAAACGCGAAATGGAGCCGGGAGTGGATCGCCAAAATCAAGGCCGATGTTCGTGCCGCCGGCGCAGGCATCGGTGTTATTGTGTCCCGTGAATTGCCCGACCAATATAATGATATGTGCAATGTGGAAGGCAGCATATGGGTTGTCAAGCCACGACTTGTGGCCGCTCTTGCCGCGGCGCTTCGCGCAACGATCCTGCAGGTATATTCTGCCAACCGCAATGCCGAAAACAAGGATGAAAAAATGGAAATCCTGTATCAGTTTTTAACCGGCGTGGAATTTAAAAACCGCATTGAAGCCATTGTAGATAACTATAACACACTGCAACAGGAGATCGAAAAAGAAAAGCGCGCCGCGCAGCTTCGGTGGGCCCGGCAAGAAAAAGCCATCAGTGCTGTGATTGGCAACACCTATGGCCTGTATGGCGACCTGCAAGGGATTACCGGCAGTGAACTGCAAATACCCATGCTGGAATCTGGTGATTGATTTTTAGTTTAAATTTATTTGTTTTATTGTTGCTTCGTTTATTGAAGCGCTTCTTCCTTTTTAAACATGCTTATTTTCAGCATTAAAACAATATCTTCCTCATTATTTAAATCCTTTGTTTTTGCAATGCATTCCACATAATTGCGGGGATTTTCCAAATCCGGCGGCGTGGCACACAGATTGTCCAGCACACGAATATAACAAATGCTGTCCACCGCAATACTCAGCTTTCTTTCGCCAATCTGCAAAATAATAAGCATATCGCACTGCCCGTCCCGATACACCCCACTTGCCTTGCCCAGAATTTGTTTGGTCAATGCAAAATCCGTCTCCCTCATCAGCCGTATGGCTTCTTTTGCCTCATCTATCCTGCCTTTTGCCACCAGCTGCTTTACCTTCTCTCCAGCAGCATGCATGCCCTTATGCGGTGCGTCCACACTTTTTAAAAACAACTCCAGATAACTGTTGTCCGTCTCAAAGGAATCAAGCCACTTTCCAAACTCGCATTGATGGGGATCTGTTGTCAACGTAAACTCCGTGCCATCCTCTACTGATTGCTCCAATGCCGCCACCCATTGCTCATGGTCCTCAATCCTTGCCTGCATCAACTCGTTCAGTTCCTGCTCAAAATCCCGCGCCGAAAACATCATCTGCAGATCATAAACGGGTATGTTGTTTCCATCAAAAGCAACAACGCCTTTGCAATATGGATCTGCGCCCACCATGGGCGTTATTCCCTCCAGCACTTGTATATGCAGCACATAGTCGCTGGATACCGCATATTTATTCTCCCCCACCTTAAAAACAACATGGGGCATCTCCTGGCCAATTTTTTTCTCATCTGCCGCCATAAGATTGATTTACCGCCTTTCGACTGTGTTTATCTTTAATACCCAAAATCAGGATGTATAATCATAAACCTGCTTTGTTCGCTAAAATTTGCCATAATAAAAATACATCTGGCATGTTTTTTAGCGTTGCCCCTGTTTTTACATCAAATTTCCATACAAAATATTCAAAGAGTGGCAATGAACTGTGTACCTATCAAATCATCGGCAATTCCCAGAAAACCCTGCCCCTTATTCTACTGCCCAGCCCACATAAAGTCAACGCCGGATAGAGCTTTCAGGCTTTTTCCTTCACCGCGCCCCGCCGATAGGCCTGCAGCAAATCCGTCAAGTCGGCAATAGATGCCATCAATTCGCTGCCCACATCCGTCTCTCGCACTGTAATACGCTTTTCTGCCGTATCAAACACCACAAAGGTGGAAAGGATATCCTTGTTTGACTGGATTGCCTCCGCAAGGCCGGGAAACGGCTCGTGCGACACAAGGCGGATGCCATAGCTGCTATAAAACATTGTATACCCTGCCAGCCCCGTTGCGTCCTGGTATGCGCGGCAAAAGCCCCCGTCTATCATAATCAGCCTGCCACCGCCGCGCACGGGTACCTCCCCTTCTTTGGCGCGCACGGGCACATGCCCATTTATGATATGCGAATATTCATCATCCAGCCCAAACTCCGCCAATATCTTTTCGCAAATCTCTTGCTCTTCCACCAGGGTATAATACGCGTTTTTTCTCTCTACCCACGCGGCCTCATCCTTCACAAACATACGTTCAAATGTCGTCATCTTATCCCGCCCAAAAATGGGTGAGTGGCTGCCACACCACAGATACCATACAAAATCCTGCCATTTTTGCTTATGCGGGTCGTCGCCTTGGGCATAATAAGCCTGCCGCACCGCAAGATCGGCGTAATCCATAAACTCTTTTCCGCTCAATGTAATGTTTCCATCGCAGTATTCATAAAAAGAACCGTCTTCTTCCATTGGAATGCAGCCATGAAACAGCAGGTTGCCATTAAATATCTTATACATGCTGCCATGGGAGAACAAAAAACGTACATGCTTTTGAAGCTTCTCGCTGTGCGAAAAAGAATAGACCAGCTGCGCGACAACCTCTTGCTCCTCCGGCGACAGCTCATAGGGCGCATCCGGGTTTATCGTGGGAAATCCCCCCACCGCCAGCGGATATTCCCGCTCCCCAATACGCACCGTCATTTTATCATAATCAATCTTATCCAGCAGCAGCCTGCCTTCCATGCGGAATTCCGGCCTGCGGGCAATCACCTGCCCCTCCAGCTTAAACTGGATCACCGCAATCGCCTTGTGCATATGGTCGATCACATCCGTGTTGTCCTCATATGTCTGCTGCGCAAAAAGCGCAAGTGGGCGCAGGTTGATACCATAGGCGTTTTCTACAAAATCAATATTGCCATACCGGGTACTGATATAGAGCACATTTGCAATACATGCCGCGCTGCCGGCCGCCGCGCCCATCCACAGCACATCGTGGTTGCCCCACTGGATATCCACGGCATGGTGGTCCATCAGCCTGTCCAGTATCACATCGGCATGTGGGCCACGGTCAAAAATATCACCCACAACATGCAGCCTGTCCACCGCCATGCGTTTGATTACGCCGGAAAGCGCAATGATAAACTCATCCGCGCGGTCGATATCAATAATCGTGGATATAATTTTTTCATAATAGTCTTGCTTGTTCAGCGACTCATCATTGGTATGGAGCAATTCGTCCAAAATATACTCAAAGTCCTTGGGCAGCGCCTTACGCACCTTGGAGCGCGTATATTTGGAGGCGCACAGCCTGCACACCTCTATCATGCGGTACAACGTGATCATATACCACTCCCGCATATCTTCTTTCTTTTTTCGCACTTCTTTTATTTTTTGCTCCGGGTAATAAATCAGCGTGCACAGCTCTGTCCTTGTTTTGCTGCTCACCGTTTTACTATATAAAATATCCACCTTTTCCCGGATCACGCCGGATGCATTATTCAAAATATGGCAGAACGCTTCATCTTCTCCATGGATGTCACTTACAAAATGCTCCGTCCCCTTTGGCAGGTTCAATATCGCTTTCAGGTTGATAATCTCCGTGCAGGCAGATTGAATCGTCGGGTACCGCTCGGACAAAAGCTCCAGGTATTTTGTTTTTTGCACATCCAGCATAAGCCGCTCCTTCATTTTTGCAGATTCTTAATTCTAGCATACAAAGCCAAAAAAACAAAATCACCCCGAGATACATCCTTCATAATTATTTCACAATTTCTTTGCATCTTTTTCATGATATGTTCATATTCCTGTGTTATCTTTAAATCACATAGAATATACTTCCAACCCCTTAAACACGAAAAGGCCCTCTTTTATTAGAGGGTCTTTTGTGTATCCTTTATCCATTCGTCCTATCCTGTTGACGTTTTTTATGCTTTGCGTTTTCTATGGTGCAATCGGGGTATGTATAGAGCAGAAGGTGGTGATCTTTATGTCTATGCAACCGCTCAATTTTGTCGAGGATGACTGCCCCGGCACGTCAAAACAAATTGACCTTGGCAAGTGCCTTAATTGTATGTTCTGTGCTGATATCCTCTATGACGAGGAAGAGATATTGTGCCTGTTTCCTTCTTTGGACAAGCTTCCCTTTTTTGACGACCACAGGCTTCATCCCATGCTATAACCCATGTGCTGTTTACCCCTCTGCCATTACAGAATAATTTCTTTGAATTTTTCGGGTTGTTTAAAATATCCATGGGTATATATAAACCATTCCGTTGCAGGTTCGGCTTGGCCAAATATCGGTAACGGAGGTTTTTATAACCATGTTTCATTTTATCCCTACCTTTGAGCAAATAGTAGGCGCGCTTGAAATGCCCATTATTATGATTATTGCTGCAATATGCGTCACCGGCATAATAATCAGGCTTTTGCAATCCATCAGGCGCTAGCTATTTTTTAACAAGCCAGTTGCCGCGTATTCAACGGTATCTATCTCACCGCAACAAAAGGAGTGTTTTTTGATGGACAATTTTGAGCACACTGTCAGCGAGGTCAATCTCCTTCTTTATGATGAAAGCGAACACCTGTCAAGCACATACAGCACAGAGGGCTGGGAGTCGTTTTTTACCGCTGTAGAGGATCATTTGGGCGAATTGCCATACCTCGACTTTCTGCGGCGCGAAACACAATAATCCCAAACCATAGGCGCCATCGTGGTGCTACAGCCCCAGTGCTTTCTGCTCCTGTCACTTTGTTTTTGAGTAGTCGAATTTTACTGTTATTTTTTCTTTGCCTTCCACGATACTATTTATGTATCGATGAAATCACACTATTACGAGGCACCCATGAAAAGCTTTTTAGAACAAATCCAACAGGCATCCACACAAAAAACAAAAAGCAATGCAAAGAAAAAAACTTTTCTTTCCACCAATGCGGGTGAGTTTAAAAAAGTCATGCGCAATGCAAAAAAACGAACCAGCCATGCGCCTCTCCCCAAGGTTCATTGTGTGCGCTCCAAAAACATCCATGCTTTAAAAAGCAGCAAACGTTTATACCGCATAGCCGAATTACAGCTTGTTGTGCGGCAGCTGCGGCTAAAAGCCATGAGTTGCGCGGATAGCGACCTGATAAACGCCCAGCTTGCTGCCGCGCAGGATGAATTGTTTCGCCTTATGGCCAAATATAAAACCTGAACCCTTTTCTTTATCCTTCCCCATGCAACCATAGTCCGACCCATGCCCATAATTCCACCAACTCATCCTCCCCGGCTATGCAAAACACATATAATTCAAAATCAGCCCTTTAACAACCTGTTGTTTTAACATAAACCAACAATCATGAACTGATACAAACGGAAACCGCCTATCCCGCACATTCGCAAGCCGCTGGCAATGTTATCGGATGCGGCAAAACTTCTCGCATAATTTTCACCTGTTTCCTTATGTTTTCACGGGTAGTGCGTGGTGATTTATCATAGCATTACGTTTATTGGCATTATTCTGTGGTATAATAGCTTTTATGAAAACAAGAATCCACGCCGTGGCTGAATTAGTCTATGGAAACATCGTCATTACATCTTACACCCTCCCCAACGGAACTACACTGCCGGTTGACCGTTCTTTTTATGGTGGAACCGCTGTGATAGGTGATGAAGAAATGCGCAGGTTCGAGGTTGTCACCGGCACAAACCGCCGTTTTCTATATCTGGATGATGACGGCAGGTGGTTTGTGGTGCGCTCATAGCTTTATCGGCAGCCGCTTTCACTGTTCAAATTCACCCCGCATTTATAATAATCCCAAAATTTTGCTTTACATTTTTATCTAAATGTCTAAACAATTTTTATTCTTTTGCAAAAAACACCTTCACTTTTCCCTTCGTTTCACGATATACCTTTTATAATAATAAAGGGTAAACTTCATGCGTATTCAAAATAACATTATGGCGGTGAACACACACCGCCAATATACGATTCAACAGGATAAAGTTTCTGCGTCTACGGAGAAGCTTTCTTCCGGTTATCGCATCAATAAGGCAGCGGACGACGCGGCCGGGCTTGCCATCTCCGAAAAAATGCGCGCGCAGATACGCGGCCTAAACATGGCCAAGCGCAACACACAGGACGCGGTATCGCTGATTCAAACGGCAGAAGGCGCGTTGCAGGAGGTGCACGCCATGCTGCAGCGCATGAACGAGCTTGCCGACCAAAGCGCCACCGGCACCAACCAGGAATTTGACCGGGCGCAGATAGACAAGGAGTTTCGCCAGCTAAAGCGCGAGATAAACGACATATCCGACCAAACGACGTTCAACAACATGAAGCTGCTGGATGGATCGCTGTCGCTGCGTGATATGCTGCGCACCGCGCAGACCTCCGGGCTTTTCGCGCAGAGCACACCCTTTGATTCACCCGTAACGATGACGCAAGACTACACGCCATTTGGCGGCGAGTCGCTCAACCAGACGGCAGAATTCAATTTCAGGCTGGACCAGAGTCTGCGTATCAAAGCAGGGCAAAGCTTTGAAATCAACCTCCAGGCGCAAAACGGCACTGTAAAGCTGGAGCTGACGGCGAGCGAAGTCACGCAGGATTTGCTAACTGCGGCAGATGTTGCGGCGGCGCTCAAAGCAAAATATGAAACGGGCGGCGTGCAGCTTACGCTGGAGGATTCAAGCAACGTTTCGCTCGATTTTGATGTGAAAATAGACGCGGCTACGGGCGCGGTAAAGCTGATTGCGGACAACGCAGGCGGGCCGCCCGTCGATTTCAAAACGTCCGATATATCCATAAACACCGTAAAAATAAACGGCGATCCCGCCTTTACGCCCACCGTAACTGTAACACAGGTGCAGGAAGGCAAGACACAGAAGGACCTGTACTTAAATTTAAACGGCACGTTGGGGCTTTCCGGCCCCATCTCATACTCCAATGGGGACGAACTAGTGTTTAGATTCAATATAGCAGGCAAGGATAGCTCGCTCTCATCATACCCATTTTTTGGAGTATACAACGGGCCGACGCGCACCAACCTGACGGACGAGGCAACGTTCCTCAACGATATGCGCGCCACATTTAACAGAAGTTCGCACGCGCTCGGTCTCACGCTTAACATAGACGCCACCGGTGCCATGTCAGTACAAGTACCTGCAGCAAAGGAAGCGATAGTCGATAATTTTTCAATAAATTCACTTTTTAACTTGTCCGTGTCTCATGAGGAGCCTGTCGCAAATGTGACATTTCCGCAAGATACGACATACATCCCCGGCGTGACGGGTGGCCTATACGGGCAAAAACACCAGGTAGCGTTTAAGTTTGATGATATTTCCGGCCTGGCCGTGGGCGACCAAGTTGTGCTGTCAATGGCAGGCGGCATGGCAATAATTATGTTTGAAATTAACGCCAGCATAATTGCCAGTGCCGATGCGCTGACACAATATATATTATCACAATTTGAGGGCACCTCGTTCCCTTATCTTGGCCAAGGCTATACTGTAAAAGACGGCGGCGATGAGATAATCCTGGAATCGGACAACGCTTTTGACGGCTCTTACCTGATTCCGGTCAACACTGTTGTAAGTAACCAGTGTGTTCCCACAAAAGGCACGATGGGCGAGGTGAAAGACGGCATAAAAGACCAGCCGGCAGAGCCTGCCGTAAATGTGCTTACATTTGCAGGCGGCACAAGCGGCCTTCGTGCGGGCGATAAGCTTGTGGTTGGCGAGCACGTTTTTGAACTGGTTGCGCCCGGCGGGCATCCACAGGATGAAAATGCACACATGATAACATGGAACGGCTCATTTGCAAGCCTTGCGGGTAATCTGGAAAAGGCTTTGGAGACTGTATCCGGGCGAAAGCTTGTGACGGTGGAAGCAACGGGCGAGGGCTTGCTTTTAAAACAGGCGCTGGATGCCGACGGTAATGTCGTTGATCCTTCGGTAGATTTAAAAGCCCGGATGATACCAGCCGATACACATTCAACCGCTCTTGAGTTGCATACAAAGCGCTTGTCCGATGGCGACCACATCTCGTTTACTATCACAAACAACGAAGGGGTGACTGAATCCTTTACTTATGTGCATGATAGCCGCAGCAGCGTACAGGATATTTTCAATTGGTTATCTTCGGAAGCAGGGGGTCATGCAAAACCGGAGTTGAGGGGAAGTTCTATCTATTTTGCGGATGCCAAAGTTGAAGTAGAGCTCCTCTCGTGGGTTCAACCGGACGCCAAGCCGCTACGTATACAGGTGGGCGCGTTGGAGGGCGAG
>JAJDHD010000046.1 GCA_030266015.1 Christensenellaceae bacterium OttesenSCG-928-K19
ATGTAGAAATCTATATTGAGAAAGGGGAATTTCGCAAAGTAGATGATGTTTTCTATACTACCCGCACCATAATAGAAATTATGGCTTGGTGGAGTATGCACATCATGAATGATGCTTTTGACATAGATACCACGATTACAAAGGGAAAGGCAAAGGCAATCTGCATGGATGTCTTATTGAATGCTTACAGCAGATAACAAAAGCGCGGGGCTACATTGCCCCGTACTTTTGGAAACAATCTTTAATTGATTGGTTCAATTATGTTTTGTGAAGGAGTTACGACAATGAATAAAATAAAGATGGGGGCGCTACTGGTAGGAGTTATGCTTTTTATGGTTACGCTAACAAGTTGTGGGGAGAAACAGGAAATGAAGCTGGTCAACGAGCAGACTTTTACCCCTTCGGAAGTATCCAGTATTCGGATTGATTATGACAGTGACGATATTACTTTGTTGGAGAGCGCCACGGCTGACATTGTTCTCAAAGAATATATGGACATTGATAAAGGAACATACTATGCCCGCATAGAAAACAAAAATGGCGAACTTTCCATCAGCGAGGGCCAACGTCCCAGTGGCAACCGTCTTGACTGCTATGTGGAGTTGTATCTTCCGGCAGGCTATGAAGCCGATGTTGCTGTTCACACTACCGAAAGTACATTGAAAACTCAAATCGGCCATAGCTTGGCGGCATTGCGAACGGACACTACGCATGGAACATTGGAGATCACGGGTATCAAAGCCCGGACGGTTTCCGTTTCCAGCGCGAATGGTGCCGCTGCTATATCGAATGTAGAGGCTGACACGATTTCCTTTAATACTACAAATGCCGCTGTAAACGCAGACAACGTGCATGGCGCGATTCAATACACCACCTCGAACGGCAAGCTAATTCTTACCGCTGCATATGGCTCCGGCACATTTGAAGCTACTTCGGATGGAACCATAGATATTACGTTTACAGAGATTACAGGCGATGTCAAGGCAACGGCAAAAAACAACGACATCCTTTTCACCGCCCCGGAAGATACCGCCTTTCATTTTGTTGCATCATCCCGCAATGGCAGTATCGACGCCAGCTATGATGGTGTGGCAGTGAGCAATGGCCAGGCGACCGGCGATGTCGGCGATAACCCACACTTTACGGTGGAACTGGATGCGCGTAATGGGAACATCGAGGCCAAATAAAGAAAAAGAGAAAAAGGCATTATCATTATGCAGCACAAGGTCTGAAAAGGTTGCCTCGCGTAGCTGCCACCGTCCGGTTGCTTGTGGGTGTTGATACTGTGATTGTCACTTTTGTCTACAGCCTAATGCGGATGATGAACATTTGCATTTCTTTTGCATTTTTTTGAAGATTCCATTGCTTGGATTGTTCTATCATTTCCATATCACGAAGAATGGAGACGATAAAGTGAAAAGAATATTGTTATATTTTTTAGCGCTGCTCAGCATCTCAATACTATTTGATGGATGCGTCTCAAGCAAACAGGAATTAGGCCACATCGCTTTATAGCACAAGAGCCTGATTGAGCGATTGCGAGAGACAGAGTAAAGAACGAAATTACCCTAAAATAAAATTGATATGCTATACTGGAGCAGCAGAAAAAGGAGAATGATTATGAAAAGATTAACAATTATAGCTGTTGTGGTGGTGGGGATACTGCTTGGTGCCTGTGCTCCCACTGAAAATATCCCTGCGGAATCTAGCACCCCGGATGCGACGGTACTACCCGCTGTAACGGAGTCCGTAGACCCGATACCTGAAACATCGGATATGGTCGTCACGCCTGATACGGAACAGGATATTGAAGTGACAAAGAAGAATGTGGAGAAGTTGATGCCCATCCTCGATTCGATAGTGAGGACAATCGGCATTGTGGGAGATATGGAGTATACACCGGATGACCCTGAGTTTTTCTGGACGGTGCTGTACCTAATGAGTAACAACTGGGGTACCACACACCCGCTTGTAGAACCAAATGGAGACGACACGACAATCGGTGCGACGCATGTGCCGACAAGTGTCATGGAGGAATTTGCTGGCGCAGCATTTTCCTCTTATCCAGAGTACCCAGCAATCCCGGCAAGCCTTGAAAACAGCATATGGTTCGATGAGGAAATGGGCGCATACATTTGTGAGTCTTCCGATATGGGCAGTACGCAGACAAAACTAGACGATATATTGGTTGCGCAGGATGGCAGCGTGACTGCAAAGGTTGGCCTTTACGATGGCGCCGGCACACCGGAAGATCTTTTGGGATATGTTTCATTTACACTCGTAAAACACCCCAATGCGGAAGGAATCAGCAATTCCATCTACCTGTATTCCGTTACCGGAGCAACTAAGATCCCCAAATAGGCCAGCAAAGCCAAGTGAACCTTAGGAGCAGGAAGCTGTATATGGTCATACGCAATAGCGCAAAAGCAATTATTATTAAAGATGGCAAAATGCTTTTCACAAAGTGTAAATTTTTGCCGGATGATAAGGAATACACCTATCTGCCGCCCGGAGGCGGACAAGAAAAGGGAGAACCGTTATGCGAAACGCTCAAACGGGAGTTGCTTGAAGAAACCGGAGCCAAAATCACGGTTGGCGATTTGGTTCTGGTTCGAGAGTATATTGACCCTCACTCTCTGTGGGGCGACATCCATCAGGTTGAGTTTTTCTTTCAATGCGAGTTGCTGTCGGATGTCAATTTGAGTGTGGCAACCCAACCGGATGATTTGCAGGTGGGGCTCGAGTGGCTCTCGTTGGATAGACTTGGTGATTACCGTATATATCCAGAGAAGCTTAAAGAGTGCATTCAGCCAAATGGATGTATCAAGGATTGCGTATACATAGGAAAGTGTTAAGCAAAGCTAAATTATTATTTTAATATGTATGAGAGGTTTATGAAATGGAAGAAAGTCGTGTTAAGAAACATTTTGAAGAAGAAGCCAGGGAATATGACGATATTATTCTGCGGTTGATTCCAAATTATAGGCAGATGGTAGATGTGCTGGTATCTCTTTTGCATTATGAGGAAAGTCAAGATTTTCATGTTATCGATCTTGGATGTGGCACGGGTACAATATCAAAAGCGGTGAAAGACAAGTTCTCGAATATTCACCTTACTTGTGTGGATATAGCTGAGAACATGCTTGATATTGCTTCTGTTAAAAATGGATCAGCTACGAAACTGATACAGGCGGACTTCAATACATTTGTGTTTCCTGAAAAGTATGACGTTGTTGTATCTTCTCTCGCGCTGCACCATCTTGAAACTGAATCGGATAAACTCAAATTTTATAAAGCAATTTTTGACGCGATGAACCCAGGAGGAATTTTTATAAATATTGATGTCGTACAGAGTGATGATCCCGAATTGCAGGAAATTTATTTGCAAAAGTGGAAAGACTATATGCTTACAAATACATCACAGGCGGAAGTTGAGGGGAAATGGCTGCCCAACTACTATGCGGAGGATCGACCAATTTCCCTGATAAAACATCTGGATATGCTTCGTGAAGTTGGTTTTTCTGTTGTTGATGTGGCATACAAATATTACAATTATGCTGTTTACACAGCAAAAAAGTGATCGTTATCAAAAAAGGTTAATTTATCAGATGGTGGATATTTATGCGAAAGTTATTATGTGCCATTCTTTGTGTTTTGAGCGTTATGGGAATGGTTGGTTGTTCAAAGCAACTGAATATGAATACTGTCCTTAATGAACCAAACTTTGTCGGAATTGTTACTGAGGTAAATGAAAAAAGCATACTTGTAAAAGTCAATGAGGATGAAGACGCTTACAAAAGCAGCGATTTAATAAACGTTTCCCTTGAAGTTGAAATCAAAGATGGTTTATCGGAATACGATGTTGGCGATGAAGTGCGGGTCTATTATGATGGTAGTATCGCAGAGAGCTATCCTGCACAAGTTTCTAAAGTGTACGCTATTACAATCGTAAATGAGTTTGATGGTGAAAGTGATGGTTTTCAAAATGGCGAGATCGTGCATGAAGATGAATCGGTGCAGATCATCCGCTCTATGATGAACCTTGATCTCACATCAATGACTGTGGCTGATTTTAACGAGAGAATACAGGCAATGTGCGTGGAAGCTGATACCAATGTCTTTGAAGTCATATCCGATGCATTTGACCAATTTGGAGTCTATGATGATACGGGTGAGTTTGTAGGCACTGTTTTCAGTGATCGTGAATTAGAGACATTTATGCAGACAACGCTTTCGTACTCTGCACAGGAGATTTTCGGTGAGCCTGCTCACTTGGGTAGCATCATGTATATGACGCTGCCCGGCTTCACGGCAAAAGAGCTTCATCAAAAGAAAGAGCAGATGTCATTCGATGAATGGAACAGCTTTTTTGAAGAACATATTGCTGAAATAAACACCTGGCCGGTTTTATTCTATTCCATTGAAGCAGATATTGCGAACCCCGATACACTTTTGGTATCTGATCGTGATAGTAGAATTGATGATACACACGCAGCCATCATTGACTTTGTAATAGAAATGGACGAGGAAACTGCAAAAGCGGATAATATGGAGGATATAGTCAATACGGAGTTTGAGAAGATATCCGACCAGCAAAGTGATTCCCAAATATCTATAAAATGTAGTATGCAAGGGCTTGAACGTGATCTGGCTGAATAAAAGTGGACGGAATAGAGGAGCACAAAATGAAGGACTGGTTTACCATTGAACAGATTGACAATGATACATTCAGCATCAGCGAGTACAGACATTGGGAGGAATCTCATAATTACTTGCTAAATGGGGATAAATACAGCTTGCTTATTGATACAGGCTTGGGCATTGAGAATATTCGTGAGCAGGTAGATAAACTGACAGATAAACCTGTAATCGCGGTTGCTACTCACGTACACTGGGATCATATTGGCGGACACAAGTATTTCCCAAACTTTTATGCGCACGAGGAAGAAATAAACTGGTTGAATGGAGAGTTTCCGCTGACAATGGAGCAAATTAAGGGATATGTCGTGGAGGATTGCGACTTGCCCGACGGTTTTAATGTGGAGCAGTATGAGTTTTTTCAGGGAATGTCTACAAAGATTTTGAGGGATAGTGATATCATTGATATTGGTGGGCGACAAATTGAAGTTCTGCATACCCCAGGTCATTCACCGGGACATATGTGTTTTTATGAGAAGGAACGCGGGTTTTTGTTTACAGGCGACCTTGTATATATAGGCACCTTATTCGCTTACTACCCCTCTACCGACCCGGTTGCGTATTTATCGTCTATTCAGAGAGTGGCGGCACTTCCGGTTAATAAGGTGCTGCCCGCACACCACGACTTAAATGTACCGGATACGATTTTGACAGATATGGAGCGGGCATTTCTTGAACTCAAAGAGTGCGGTAAATTGCATCACGGAAGCGGCACTCATGATTATGGTTACTTTTCTATCTGGTTTTAGTAAAAAACACGAGCATTAGTCTGATAAATTTAGTGGAGGGATCAACATGGAAAAAAAGGCTTTGGTAGTGATAGACATCCAAAACGACATTACGAAGAATTACAAGGAAATCATTGATAATATCAATAAATCTATTGATTGGGCAGTCAAAAATGACATTCATGTTGTTTATATAAGACATGAAAATTTATCGGCTGGCACAAGGACTTTTAAGCCCAATACACCTGGAGCTGAATTGGTTCCCGATATGAAAATAGTGTCGGAAAATATCTTCACCAAATACAAGGGGAATGCGTTGACCAGTGAGGGATTTGCAGACTTTATCAGAGAAAACGAAATAGGTGATTTTTATATAGCAGGAGCAGATGCTGTTGCTTGTGTTAAATCAACCTGCTTCAATATGCGTAAAGCAGATTATGGCGTTACCGTCCTGTCAGATTGCATTACCAGTTATGATAAAAGGAAAATCGATGAGATGCTACAATACTACGAAAGTAAAGGTAGTGAAATCATTAGTTTGAGCGACTTGCTAAGTTAAGCACTTACCCGTATTGCACTAAAATGTGGCGTACAGAACCTTGAGTGAGATATGCCTGAATAAAGGAGCCGTCATATGGACAGACCGGAACTTACCGAAATCAGGGACAGTCAAGTGTTCCGCGACTATTACTATTTGCTTTCAGAACTTAAGAATTACTGTAAATACAATAGTCTTCCCACTTCTGGCGGGAAGCAGGAAATCAGCGACCGTATTGCGCATTTCATTGATACAAGAGAAATTTTACGTCCTTCCACAAAGCGCACGCAGACAAAGCGAACCGAGAAAATCACTCTCGACAGCCTTATTGAGCCGGATATCAAATGTTCCGATTTGCACCGGGAGTTTTTCAAGGGTGTTATTGGAAAACAGTTTACCTTCAAAGTTGCATTCCAAAACTGGCTCAAACAAAATGCAGGAAAAACCTACGAAGAAGCCATTGAAGCATACCATGCCATTTTAAAGGACGCTAAAGATAGCCCAACTGTGATTTCAAAGCAGTTTGAATATAACACCTATATTCGTGCCATTCATGCTGATAACCCCGGAATGAACCACAAAGATGCGATCGCTTGTTGGAACCACAAAAAATCCCAGCCTGGACATAACAAGTATGAACGCACTGATCTGGCCGCTCTGCGGAAATAAAGATGGAATGAAAAATACTTCAATGAGAAAAAACAAAATGAAAACAATAATGCTGCTTGTAGTATTACTTATTGTCCTGCAAGCAGGCTTGTTTTGTATTAAGCAGATTATATTTTTGTTTGTAGAGCGCACAGATTATGTTGATAAAATAGCATCTATGATTGGAATGGGCATCCTAACAACGCTTTTTTTGCTTATTTTAAAAGCGCGAAAAATACCTTTGTCTGTATTTCCGAACCGGTTTAACAAATTCTACGTTATCGGCACTATTGTAGCTTTTGCTTTGCTAATTGCAACGCCTTCAAACTATATTGACGGTTTCCCCTCAATTATTATATTGATTTATGGCAGTGTCGTTACCCCTATATTTGAGGAGCTGATATTTCGGGGGTACATCTGGAATAAGCTTAATACGATCTTTCAGAAAGAGTGGGCAACGTACATAGTATCAACAGTCTTATTTGCATTTTGGCATCTTGGATATATAGATTCCCTTGCATTTAGAGTAGAAACAGGGCTTGCGGCAGCTATGTTGTGGAAAGTGATTACTGGCTTATGCTTTGGCATTGTATTGGGCATATTGCGGCTTAAAACAAGAAACTGCTATTCCACAATGCTTTTACATAGTATTATGAACATATTTGGAAGATGAAAATGAGCAATTTAATATTATTCGTTGTACTTGTCCGATATGCGGCAATAGACAGGAGGTCGCTATACAAACAACCACATGAAAGGAGTCCTAAACTGAGGTGAGTGAAAAACAAAGAATCCTTGTTATCGAAGATGATGCAAACATAGCGAAGTATATTGTGACGTGCCTTGAAATGGGAGGTTATGATAGCTTTATATGTAATGATGGCGACAAGGCAATACCACTTATTGAAGCCGGAGATTATGACCTGGTTCTTTTAGATGTTATGCTTCCGGGAACTGACGGTTTTTCCATTATGGAATCTGTATCTTCTTTGGAGCTCCCCGTTATCTTCCTTACAGCCATGCAAGATGTAGCGGACAAGGTGCGCGGTCTTAAATTGGGGGCAGAGGATTATATCGTTAAGCCGTTTGAAGCACTGGAGCTTCTGGCCCGTATTGAGGTGGCGCTTCGCCGGTATCACAAACAGGATGCACGACTTGTATATCGGGATATTGTGATCGATACGGAAAAACATACAGTTACGCTTTCGTATGAACCAGTCATGCTTACGCCAAAAGAATTTGATGTGCTCGTTTATTTTGTTTCCAATCAGGATATTGTTATTTCTCGTGAGCGCCTGTTATCTTCCGTTTGGGGATATGCTTTTGAAGGGGAATCCCGGACTATCGATACGCATGTCCAACAGGTTCGTAAAAAAATGGGGCTTCAGGGTTCGCTGATTACTGTCCCCAAATATGGCTATAAACTTGTTGGGAGCGAAACCTTATGAGGCTCTGGCAGAAGGTTTTTTTAACGACGCTTGCACTTGTTACCCTGGCGGTCAACCTGATTTCATTTATTATCTTACAAAACAACCATAGAAGTCTATTAAACCTTGCAAAAGAAAACGCCTCCCAAGCATATAGCAGCATAGTATCCGACATCAAACAGACACTTGCCTCCACAAAATCTGATCGCGCTGTTCATTTGTTGGTGCAAAATCAGGTGATGGCTTTACTGCCTGAGTTGGTCGATTCACTTCAGACAGAAGTAGCGAAGATACAGGTTGATCCATTGGATGGTAAATTTTATTCTGTTTCGCAGATGAAGGAAGAAGAAAAATCTTTTGAAACCGTATTTATTAGCGAAGAAAGCAATTCTTATATTCAAACCAGTTCCTTTATTTTCATTGAGGGGCAACCCTATCGGCTAAGTGTACAGTATGATATCAGCCAAGTGGTGGCCTCCATAAATAGTGACATTACATATGTTCAATATGCTGGGAGCATCATGTCTATCATCGTTGCCGGTGTTCTTCTTTTTGTCATCCAGCTTTTAATGAAGCGGCTTAAGAACATCAACGTGGTCACGACGGCAATTGCCGAAGGTGGCTACCATAAAAGACTTGCAATTTCCGGCCACGATGAACTGGCGGAGCTAGCAGAGAATATGAACCGGATGGCTTCGCAAATTGAGAAGAATATTGGCCAGCTTGAGGATGTAGCGGAAAATCGGAAAGTCTTTATTGCCAACATGACCCATGAAATTAAGACACCCTTGACTTCTATTGTGGGATTTGCGGATATTCTTAAGATTAAGCCTGAAATCACGGAGGATGAACGCAGAGAATATGCCTCTATTATAGGCGTGGAAGCAAACCGATTAAAAGTTCTCTCAACAAGATTGATGGAGCTCATCAGCATCAACAATGTGCCTTTGCAGTTGGAAAGAGTTCGTATTGACAACATTATTCATGATGTTATGAAAAGCCTCTCACCTATCTTCGAACTCAGACAGCTTACATTGCGGGGCAATTTTAAGCCGTTGGAATTAATGATGGACAAGGCACTCTTTACATCGCTTCTTTATAATATTTTGGATAATGCTATAAAGGCTTCTGAGAGCGGCGAAAGCATCAATATAAATGTCAAAGAACAGGAAAGTCATGCAATCATAACAATAGAAGATCATGGCGTGGGGATCCCCGAAGCGCAGGTTCGGCATGTAACGGAAGCATTTTATATGATGGATGTTTCGCGCACAAAGAAGGAAGGCGGCGCGGGCATAGGGCTTTCGCTTTCCAAGGCTATTGTCGAGGCACATCATGGCAAAATACATATTAATAGTAGAGAAGGGCTGGGGACTTGTGTAGCACTTGTTTTTCCCATTGCACATAAGAAGGGAGACGCAGAGTGACCAAGAAGCGAAACTGGATTACAGCAGCCGTAACACTACTTATTTTATGCGCGGGATTTGTCCTATCCCCTCTGCTTAATAATTTGTTTTTTAATGTCGCTGATGTGATAGATGGACAAGCAGATATTGAAAGCCAATTGGCAAACGAATCGAGTGCGTTTATAAATGCGCTCCTATATCCAGTCAATGAAGAGACAGTCCCCCTATCTGAGGAAGAGCATGAAGCGCGCATAACGGATATCACCTCCAATTCGGAAATACTGGAAGGGTTGTTTCGCATGTATGATATGGACTATGAGAAAGATATGCTCGAAGGACTCAAAATAACGTTGGATAAGAGCCGTTATATCCTTCAAAAGGAGCTTGTTCACAACGGCGAAAGTTATCTGTTATATACATCTTTTCAAGACAATATCCCCGATGTTTTTATTATTTCGCACAATCGCGGTATTCCGACGCCGGAAAGTATTAGAAGTTCCGTTGATTACTTAAATGCAAGCCTTGGGGGTAATATGTCGGAAATCGAAAGTTACGTAGGTCGCATTGAAACGGCATATGGGGAAAAAATGGAGGAAATAATTTTCGAGCTTAGTATCGAAATGGATATAGATGGCGAGATAAGCCCTGGGCAAGCTGGTCTGTTATGGCGTTTTTGCGAGGCTGGCAACTGGGGCATCTATTCGGATGAGGAAACGGTATTGCTGGCCTGCGTAATGGGAAAGTACACACTCATATTGCATTATGATCCGAATGAGCGAATCTTTAACGGCTACAGCTTTGCCCTGAACCAAGACCTGTTCTAATTTCACAATAGATATAATCTAAAAATGCAAATGATAAACATTTGCATTTTTTTTGCATTTCGGGGGGGATTTCATGGCTTGGGTTGTCCTATCATTTCCTTATCAAAAAGAATGGAGACAATAAAATGAAAAAAATATTGATGTATCTTCTAACGCTACTCTGCATTTCACTATTTATCGCTGGGTGTTCATCTACCCAACAGGACTTACCGCAAGGGGGCATTGTAAAAGAACCGGAGCCCTCTACTTCTGGAGAACCGATTGTAAATGAGCCCGAGCCCTCTGTTTCCGAAGGCCCAATTGTTCAAGCAGACGGAGATGGCGCGGATGCGCCTGCTGTTTACATAAACGATGAACCCAAATATGCGCTAAAAGATAATCTTAAGAGTTTGAATGAGGCAATAGAGTTCGAAGGCATCTCTTATAAGGTGAACAGTGCGGTCTTTACAAAAGACTTAGATGGAATAGACCCTGGGCTTATCAACTACTTTAGCGAAGAGCATGATGCCAAGGGCACTCTTACAGGAAGCCAAAGCTATGCCATATTGAACCTGACCATTAAAAATGTATCGGAAACGATTAGGGAAGAACTGGTAAACAAACCCTTTGTGCTGGTAAAAAAGGATGACCTTCAAATCCTCGAAACAGGAGCGGAGGCAAGGTATAACAGCAATGTTCAGGAAGGGCAGGACGCCCAACACGGACATCATTATATTTTGAAGCCGGGCGACGAGGTTACGCTGGAGGAAATCTTTATTCTGGAAGATGAGCAGCTTACGGATGAACTGTATTTCTTGGCAGGCTGGGCAGGTGATGATTATGATAATGCGCAGCACAAGTTTATTCACATGGAAGCGGGCCGTGATGAGACAACTAGTTAAAATAGAACTCAGACGAGCATTTTTCGGCAGGCCTATGTGTATTGCGTTGTTGATTGGCCTTGCAATAGCTGTATCCCATGTTGTTATGCATGTATTACCACTTGGCGAACACATCTATGACAGCTCCATGGCTGGTTATCCGTTGACAGTTTTTCAGCATTGGATGGGCGGAGAAAACGTATCACTACAGCCTGTCTTGTATTACCTTGTGGTTCCGTTGCTGTGCTCTATGCCATATCTATCCACATTCTACAGCGATAAGAACTCAGGCTATGTCCGAAATGTCTTTATACGGGCAGACAAGAATAATTATTTTACTGCAAAATATGTTGTCACATTCCTATCTGCCGGTTTTATAGCGGTTATTCCATTGCTGGCGAACTTTCTGTTAAGCGCTATGATTTTACCCGCCGCGTTGCCGCAGGCCGGGACGGGATTGTATTCTATCGGGGGTCTCAGCCTGATAGGTGGGTTGTTCTATGTACAACCCTATCTGTACCTTTTAGCATATATGGTAATAAATTTTGTTTTTTTTGGACTTCTTGTCACCATTGGACTGTTGGTTGGATATTTTGCAGAAAATATATTTGTTGTGATTTTAAGTCCATTTATGCTCTATCTACTCATATTCGGAGTGACGCAACTATCGGGGGCACATGCTTTCTGTCCATTCGCGTTCTTGCGACCCAGCCAACCGGTTGCAACTTCATGGGGAATACTTACGTTCGAAGTGTTGATGCTCTTAGTAGCGGGAGGCGTGTACTTTGCTATTTCAAGAAAAAAAGAAGTCTATTAAAAAAAACCTCCTCTATGCCTTGCGCGAATTATTCCGCCATCCTTTGAAAATCATTTTGTCGACAATGGTTTTGTTTGGTGCAATGTATTACAGAATCGCAGGTATGATCTCATTTTTCCAATTGCACCATGGAGCAACGTTTTGCCTTGCAGATGCTTTTGTTATTGTAGATTCTGGGAGCTTTGGCGCTATCAGCATGAAATGTGTTGCAATACTGCCTATATTTCTGCTGCTTATCATGGTCGCGACAAAATCGGATTATACCATTCAGCATATTCTTCGAAAAAAGAACAGAGCAGAAATATTTATTTTGCAGTGTATGAAGGTCTTCTGGCTTTCCCTTCTGTTTGCCCTATTGATTACGGTATCTGTTTTGATTGCAGGATATGTGCAGACTACAGAATCTATAAACTGGCATCTGGAAAATTCCGTGTTCTGGGTGAATACTGGTGAAGTTTTAGAAAATCCTATTTCATCAGCCAACATCGTGATGGCATTTTTCATAACGGAGTTTCTCACCCTATTGTTTGCTGGAAGCTTATTTGTTCTTTTTCGTTGGCTATTTTCTAATATGCTGGTGTCCTGGATTGCAAGCATGGGATTATGCTTTGCGGAATGCTATCTGGACGGCTATTTTCGTTTTTTTTATGGGAATGTCAATATTGACTTCGGTCTGTGGCAAGCCGGTTACCCAATGATTCCGATCTTACTTTATGCTTTTGCAGCAATCGTCATCTTGTTTGGTATTTGGTGGCTCTTTGGCCGAAAAAAGGAGTTTTATGCGAAATAACAAGTTCATGAGGCTTTTTCACTATGATATGATCATCGGATTTCGGCAGAACTGGTTGAAACTATTGGCAGGCCTGTTCCTTCTTATTTTTATCTGTGGCGTGACTATGGTGTATCTGGGCGAGAATCATGGAGGTGTTATGTATCTGGCGGATATTCTCAAAGGCGCGCAGGAATACATTGCCGCTGGCTCCAGTGAGTTTACACTGCCGGTTGTCTGGCTGATATTGCACCTATACATTCTTTTTATTGTATGTACCTTCCCAATGAACGATCTTAAGGGATTCGGCAAGAATATTCTACTGTTTTGCGCCGACAGAAAAAAATGGTGGTACTCCAAATGCCTGTGGATTGTAACCACGGTGACCGGTTTTATCCTTGTGCTTTGGATTGTTATGCTTGCATTATCCGGACTTTCTGGAAATGGATTTTTGGGTAAAGTAGCCGGGGCGGACGAGCTACTTGGGTTAAATATAAACACTCATAACATAGCCTATATGTTTTTGCTTCCTCTCGTTGTATTGATTGCACTTGGCCTTGTACAAAGCTTGCTATCCTTAGTCACCAATCCTGTTCTCGGATATATGGCGTCAATCGTGTTACTATGCGCCTCCGTTTATTGGAAGACACCCTGGCTTATCGGAAACTATTCAATGCTGCTGAGATTAAGTCCATTTACACACGGCGGAATTCCAGTTTGGTCAGGGCTCATACTTTGCAGTATTGTTGGCGTGGTCTGTTGGCTGGGCGGCGCAGTTGTGATCAAAAAGCATGACATTATTAACTAAAAGGAGAATCACATGAATATAAAAATAAATCACTTAAGCAAAGTGATAAAAGGAGTAACGGTTCTTGATGATATCAATCTAGAACTGACAAGCGGTAAAATCTATGGGCTTCGTGGAAAAAACGGCTCTGGAAAAACAATGCTGATGCGTTTGCTGTGTGGGCTGATACTGCCAAGCAAAGGCTCTATCGAAATAGATGGAGAAGTTATGGGTAAAGACATTTCTTTTCCAAGAAGCGTGGGGGCATTAATCGAAAATCCATCATTTTTAATGGAGTATTCAGGATTTGAGAACCTGCGTATTCTTGCTTCCATCAAGGGGGAAATCGACGACCAACAGATTAGCAACACACTTTCTGCCGTGGGATTGGATCCGAATGATAAACGACACTACCGAAAATATTCCTTGGGCATGAAGCAGCGGCTGGGAATTGCCTGTGCAGTGATGGAAAGTCCTGAACTTATCATTCTGGATGAGCCCATCAACGCGCTTGATGAAAAGGGCGTTGAACTGGTAAAGCATATCATGCTTGCGCTAAGAGACAAAGACGCGTTGATTGTTGTTGCCTGCCATGATGCAGAGGAACTTGAGTATCTTTCCGACGAGGTATTCAACCTCGCCGAAGGAAAACTCCAATATGGGAAGGCACCGATATGAAAAGAAAAATAATTGTAGTAATCTGTATTGTTGCGATTGCCCTTTTTGCTTGGAGGTACATCGCATTAAACCAACAGTATCCCAGTCCCCCGACTGTATACGCTGCTGCCAGGGAAGACCTGGAAATAGGCGGATATCGTTTTTCAGTCATAGAGATGGAGAAACAAGATGGGAGCTACATTGAGAGCATTATGCCAAACTATTTTCTCGGATATGGAAATGGAGAGGACGCGTTTCGTTCCAAAGACGCCACAGTGCTTTTAGCGGATATTCGTGTAACAAAGCTGGATGACAGTGATGATTATTTAGATTTGACAAGTGTTTCCTTTGAAATAGGCGCATGGAGTAACCAGTTTGATAAGGACGTTTATGCCAGAATAAACGAGGAGCATAGAGATTTGTATATAAATATGCGGAAAGATGAAAGTACTACCCTTACTCTTCCAATCGTATTAACAAAGGACGTATTCGTAGAAAACAACTTATCAGAAAAAGAATTATGTTTGGTGCTGGCTTATTATCCGGTGAAATATGTGCTCTTAGCGGGAAGGATTTAATTAGTGGAATCTCCAACCGGAAAATATAGCGGCAAAACCAGAAATGAAAAGGTGTCACAGAAAGCATATTAATGAGGTATATAGATTATAAGGCTATTGGAGAGAGAATAAAACAAAAACGCGAATCATTAGGTTGGTCACAAGAATATTTGGGTGAACGCAGCAATTATTCCGTACAACATATTGGAAACATCGAGCGTGGCCAGGCAAAAGCGAGCGTTGAAGCGTTTCTTCGTATAGCAGAGGCGCTGAACACTCCCCTTGACTGCTTATTGTGCTACGATGAAAACAAAGTCAAAAAGTACATGATTTATGAAATTGACAGAATTCTGGAACATGCAGACGAAATCCAACTAAAGGTCATTGTAAACACTTTGTACGCTATGATCAATTCGTGGAATGAAATAGAAGGTGAAAATATTTTGTGACTTTGCTATAGTTGATCTTAAACAAATGAAAGCACACCCTCAACATGTAGAGCGTCAGTTCATTGATGAACTGGCGTTTTTCGTATCCCTATGTCGCAATCAAATTTAATGCGTATAGTTGGTGGCAATATTGATTATTTATACTTAAAATATAAACACTAACCCTATTTTTAAAAATACATAAGAGGTAAGGAGCCATGCTTTTATTATAGCAAGGAATAATGCCTGAAATCCACAATGATGATTGATATTAAACCTTTACGAAAAAAAAGAATTTGCTGAAACAATACCTGACTGGCGCTGCGGGAAAGAAAAAAACCGTTGCATGGCAGTACATATTATCTTGTTCATTTTCATCTATACATCCGGCGGTTTGGAAAGTATCCAAATCGCCTTTTCTTTTTAGTTAAAAACAGGCGATTCTGAGGATTGCTGCTATGGCATCACTATCCTTATGTAAGCCCATAACGATTTCGTTAAAAAAAGAACACCGCCTACCTTAATATCGTTTTGCCTTAAATACGAAAATTCATGTTTTAAGCTAGAAAACACATATTTTTCATCATTTTTATCGACATGCAGGAACTGTATTTGTCATTCCAAAAAGGAATGCCCTAAATGCAGGTCGCCTCCCGCAGCTTCTTTTTTCAATTTTCAAATTTGAAAGGAGAAGCTAAAATGAGCGACGGCAAATATACAGGCAAAGGATATACCAAACAAGATTGGGATTTCGCAAAAAGGAATTTAAGTAGTGAGCCGTTCCGCAAAGATTTACATAATACCTTCCATGAGTTTGGTAAAAACGCAAGCAGACTTTATATGGAAAAACTTCGGCATGAAACCTTTTATAGCGATAGCCAAAGGCAAAGTATAAATCTTGCCAATGGTTTTGAAGATGAAGTCATTCTGCGGTTATTTCTTCAAGATGTCATTCAATCACTCACTAATATTCAAAGGGAAAGATACCTACTGCATGCAGAAGGATATTTGTTGCGGGAAATAGCATCAATGCAAAATGTGAGCATTAATGCTATTTCAAAATCGATTATCAAGGCGAGGGAGAAAATATTAAATATTTTAAAAAAATTCTATTTCGAGGGTTGAATTTGTATGGACTTCTGTTTGGATAGGTGAACGGGATTTTACGCCCGTTCACCTGTACATTCAAAAGTTCATAGGTGCGTATCAGATACTTCGATTGCACAGCAGCGAGCTAGACACGGACATCGCCGTAATCCTCATAGGTAGCGATAAAATGCCCGTGCCAGGTATGCGGTA